>JBGKDM010000094.1:0-5301 GCA_042954165.1 Synechococcus sp. | reverse complement strand
ACGTGACCGACTCTGCCGTCCCCTTCAAGCAGCACTGAATGCTCGCTTTTCAGGCCGATCCTCCGCCTGGAGCGTCAGCATCCTGTCGCCGACTGGGAATCTCGAGGGGGAAATCAATGGTGACGTCCCTCTGGTACCGGCCTCCAATCAGAAACTGATCACCACGGCGTTCGCACTGGACCGCCTGGGCCCGGACTTCCGCCTGCGAACCCAACTGCACCGTCGTTCTGATGGCAGGCTCGAAATCAGTGGCCAGGGCGATCCTGACCTTGGTTTGATTGGGGTACAGCGTCTCGCCATGGCCGCATTGGGTCAGGGAGGCGGGAGCGCCAAGCCTCACACCCGAGTATCACTGACACTGCGGGAGGAAGCCCATCAAACCTGGTGGCCGAGTGACTGGCATCCGGCGGACCGTGCGGAGGCCTACGGCGCTCCCGTGACACGTCTGGCGCTGACGAGCAATGCACTGGGTCGTGCGATCAGCAATCCAGCTGCACGATTCATGACTCTCATGCGGCGTGAAATCGAGCGACAGGGTGGCTCCGTCAACCTCCAGATGGCACAAGCCAATCGATTCCAGGGTCAGACGGTGGTTCTACATGAGGAAACATCGGCCCCGATGCATGCCCTGATGAGCCTGGCCAATGCCGAGAGTCACAACTTCACCGCGGAAGTGCTGCTGCGCCAGGCGGCAGATCAATGGGATACACGCCTGGCATCCCGACAGGCGCTCCACTGGATGCGCGCGCAGAACCTTCCTGTGATGGGAACGCGCGTTGCCGATGGCAGCGGTCTGTCTCGCGGGAACCGCGTCAGCAGCCTGACCCTCGCTGCACTGCTGCTGCGGATGGACCAGCATCCGCTGAGCGCTTACTACAAGGCTTCGATGGCGATCGCAGGACGACGAGGCACCCTGCGGAACTACTACTGGGGAACACCACTCGAGGGTCGCTTTCTCGGCAAGACCGGAACCCTGACAGGAGTGCGATCAGTGAGTGGATACCTCCGCACGGCGGGCGGGCCGCGTTATGTGAGCCTGATCTCCAATGGTGATCAGGCGGCAGACGGCACAATTGCGGCAGTGATGCAAACGGTGCAGCGATTCAGCCCGTGCCCTTCATGGACCTGAGCCGGGATGCGGCACGACGGGCACGACTGATCGGCACAGTTTCAGATCCCTGGTTGCGGGGTGAAGTTGGCTTATCCGTGGGGCGGATCGCCTGAATCTTGACCAGTTCCTGCCGACCTGCGAGAACAATCTGGCTCATCTCCTTGAGCCGCGCCTCAAGTTCTCCGAGCGTCTGCTCTGCATAGCGATTGGCACCGTCCTGAACGGAGACCGCTTCCTGACGTGTGCGCTGGATCAGAGACTCGCATTGCTGCTGGGTCTGCTGGCGGTACTGCAGTGCGTCCTGTTGGAGACGCTCCGCTTCGGACTGGGCTTCAGCCTGCTGGCGCAGACCTTCCTGCCGGATCTGCTCGAGTTCCTGCAAGCCCTGGGCACGGTTGCGATCGTGCTGATCAGTCAACTGTCGCTTCAGCTCAATCGCCTCCTGATCGAGCTGCTGACGCCGTTGGAGAGCCTCCTGCTCCAACTGCTGACGTCGTGTGGCGTACTGCTGCTCAAGCTGGGTCAGCTTCGCCTGGCTTTCATGCTCCAGTTGGGCGGCTTGCTGACGGGTTGATTGAAGAAGCTGCTCACATTGCTGCCGGGCCTGTTCCCGCAGCTCACTGACCTGCCTCTCCGCCTCCTGTCGGATCGCGGCGGCATTCACAAGCTGTTCGCGCTGCTGCTGAGCCTGCTGAACAATCTCATCAGCCTTCTTTTTGGCGGTATCGATGAACTCATCACGCTTCTGCAGGAGCTGATCCGCCAGGGTGATCTGGCCAGGAAGAGCCTCCCGCACAGCATCCAGAAGCTCAACGGCATCCTGTTCATTGACGAGACGGCCACCGCTGAAAGGGATTCGACTGCCCTCCAGAAGGATCTCCTCAAGCTGATCAAGCTGATCGAGAACAGAAATCCGACCGTCGTTCATGTCTCGTCAACCTGGGAAGCCAAATTAAAGAGCCTGGCGAGGTCATCCGCCACCACCCCGGGGACCATGTGACCGACTGGCCCCCCGAAGCGGGCCACTTCTTTCACAACGGAACTGCTCAGAAAGCTGTGATGGGCGGAAGACGCCAGAAACACCGTCTCGAACTCAGCGGAAAGCGAACGGTTGGTGTGGGCGATCTGGAGCTCATATTCGAAATCACTCATGGCGCGGAGTCCGCGCAGGATCAGGTTGACGCCCTGATCGCGGGCGCACTGCACTGTCAGTCCACCGAAACTGATCACCTCAACACCGGTGAGGTGATCCGTGGCAGCACGGATCTGCCGAAGGCGCTGTTCGAGGGAGAAGGCCGGTGTTTTCCCGGGGTTCTGGAGAACGGCGACCACCACCTCCCCGAACAGACCACATCCCCGTTCGATCAGATCCAGGTGGCCGAGCGTCAGGGGGTCAAAACTGCCCGGATAGAGAGCCCGCATGGCTGAGGCTGCATTTCCTGGATCCTATGAAGCCCTGCATGACTAGATTTCCGCCAAAGCCACCGCTCAGACGATGAGTCTCGACACCGACGCAAAGAAGGTCCTCCTGCGCAAGATCCCCCACGGGCTGTTCATCTGCGGAGTGCGCGAGGGTGATCAGATCAACGGGTTCACCGCCAGCTGGGTGACCCAGGGGTCCTTTGAACCACCTCTGGTGGTGATGGGCGTTCGCAAGGACAGCACCAGCCACGGAATGATCGAACGGAGCGGACGCTTCTCTCTCAATGTTCTCCGTGCCGACCAGAAGGATCTGGCCGCCGTGTTCTTCAAGCCCCAGGCCGGCGTAGGGGGCCGCTTTGATGCAGCGCCCTATGACGAAGGACCGCTGGGACTGCCGCTGCTCAAGGACGCCATCGGCGCCGTCGAGTGCGAGGTCGTCGGTTGCATCCTGCACGGTGATCACAGCGTGTTTGTCGGTGAAGTGAAGACAGCCGCTCTGATCGAGGACGGAGAGGCCCTGAACCTGGCCGATACGGGTTGGAACTACGGAGGCTGAGCCCCAGTTGGCGTCTGAGTCCGGTTGCCGACCACTGCTGACACAGCCGGACCGTCTCGAACGGCGGCTGAAGGAGATCCCTTCCGAACCCGGTTGCTATCTGATGCGGGATCGGGAGGACAGGATCCTCTACGTCGGAAAGTCCAAGGCACTGCGCAGCAGGGTCCGAAGTTATTTCCGAAGTCGTCACGACCTTTCTCCACGGATCCGCCTGATGACGCGGCAGGTCTGTGAAATCGAATTCATCGTCACCGACAGTGAAGCCGAAGCGCTGGTTCTTGAGTCGAATCTGATCAAGAACCATCAGCCGCACTTCAACGTGCTGCTCAAGGACGACAAGAAGTATCCGTATCTCTGCATCACCTGGAGCGAGGCCTACCCCAGGATCTTCATCACGCGGCGTCGACGCTTCAGAAGTCCGCTGGATCGGTTCTACGGACCCTATGTGGATGTGGGACTGCTGAGGCGGACCCTGTTCCTGGTCAAGCGGGTGTTTCCCCTGCGGCAGAGGCCTCGTCCTCTGTACGCCGATCGGACCTGTCTGAATCACGCGATCGGGCGCTGCCCAGGGGTCTGTCAGGAAAAAATCTCATCGGAGGACTATCACCGCACCCTGCGCAAGGTGGCGATGGTGTTTCAGGGTCGGAGCGATGAACTCCAGTCCCTGCTCACCGAGCAGATGGAACGCTACGCCGAGCGCCTCGATTTTGAATCTGCCGCAAGGGTTCGCGATCAGCTGCAGGGTCTCGATCAACTCACGGCTGATCAGAAGATGAGTCTCCCGGATTCCTCGGTGAGCAGGGATGTTCTGGCACTGGCCTGCGATGACCGGGTCGCCGCTGTCCAACTGTTTCAGATGCGAGCCGGGAAACTCGTGGGTCGGCTCGGTTACACCGCCGATGCCAAGGGGCTGGCCCAGGGTCTGATCCTGCAGCGGGTGATTGAAGAGCACTACAGCCAGGTCGATCCGGTGGAAGTGCCGCCGAAGCTGCTCATACAGCATGCCCTGCCCCAGCAGGAGCTGATGGAGGAATGGCTCACGGAGCAGAGAGAGCGAAGGGTCGTGATCGAGTGCCCTCAACGCAGCCAGAAAGCTGATCTGATCGAGCTGGTGCAGCGGAATGCAGAGTTTGAGCTGCTACGGGCCCAGAAAGGCCAGGAGCAGCAGGCACTGGCCACGGAGGATCTCGCCCAGCTCCTGGAACTACCAACCCCGCCACGAAGGATCGAGGGCTACGACATCAGCCACATCCAGGGCAGTGATGCCGTCGCGTCTCAGGTGGTGTTCATCGATGGGCTTCCGGCCAAACAGCACTACAGGAAGTACAAGATCCGAAGCGCCAGCATTCGTGCCGGACACAGCGATGACTTCATGGCGATGGCAGAGATCATGCGCCGTCGATTCCGGCGCTGGTCACGGGTCAAGGCCGAAGGAGCTGATCTGGGCGCCCTGCGGCACAAGGGAGGAAGCGCGCTGCAGACGGACGGCCTCAATGACTGGCCGGATGTGGTGATGATCGACGGAGGCAAGGGGCAGTTGTCGGCGGTGATGGAGGCTCTTCGTGAACTTGATCTGCACGAAGATCTCAATGTCTGCTCCCTGGCCAAGCAACGCGAGGAGATATTTCTTCCCGGGGAAAGTCAGCCCGTCGACAGCGAGCCTGATCAGCTGGGTGTTGCGCTCCTCCGACGCTTACGGGATGAGGCCCATCGCTTCGCGGTGAGCTTCCATCGTCAGCAGCGAGGCGAACGAATGAAGCGATCGCGTCTGTCCGACATTCCAGGCCTTGGGCCGAAGCGCATTCGCGATCTGCTGGCTCACTTCCACTCCATCGATGCGATCCAATTAGCCTCTGTCGAGCAGTTGAGCTCTGCCCCGGGAGTGGGGCCTTCCATGGCCCAGCAGATCAGGGACTACTTTCACCCCGACGAAACCGACGCTGCTCCTGCCTTGTCATCTGAACTCACCCCCAACCGAGGCTGACGCTCTGACAGTGCGATCGATCGTTTCTTCGTGGCTGTCCCGATGGGTCGCGATTCCCCTGGTACTTGCCGTCGCCTGTGTTCTCGTTCCGCATCCGACGGCGGCGTCCCCGGGGCTCTGCACCGGTCCGGTCTGTGCCGACGCAGTCACCCGGAGCGCCAAGAATCACTGGCAGCTGCTGGTGAGGCTCGAAGATCAGCAGGGCCACCGGGAGAAGGTCGTGCTCGA
>JBGKDM010000093.1:0-18992 GCA_042954165.1 Synechococcus sp. | reverse complement strand
ATTCAAGGGTGGTGCTGAGATGTTCGACCGCATCGGCATCATCCTTGAGCGCTTGCCCCTCAGGCATGAGACGACCCACACGGGCCATGCGTCGGATGGCGGGATGGTCGGGGGCGCGTTGCTGCAGCGCCAACCAGTTCTGGCGTTGTGCCGACGCCATCAATGTGCCGCAGACAACCCCATGTGGAATCGGAAACCAGCCACCGATCGGTCCAGCCAGGCCATGCACGATTCCAAGCCCGGCATTGGCCAGGCCGACGCCTGAGCAGAGGGCCGCATAGGCCATGGCAAGACGCACCTCCGGATCATTCGCTCCCTCGCCACAGGCTGCGAGCAGGTTGGGCACCAGATGCTCCAGACCACTCCAGACCACAGCATCTGTCAGGGGAGAGGCCTGGGGGGAAAGAAATGGTTCAAGCAGTTGCGTGAAGGCGTCCATGCCACAGGCCGCCGTGATCGCTGCGTTTGTTCCGGTCAGCAGCGTGCTGTCCAGGATCACCGAATCGGGAACGAAGTTGTCATGCCGCAGTGACTTCTTGTATCCCTTGGCACCGATGTCACTGAGAACAGCATTCTTGGACACCTCTCCCCCGGTTCCCGATGTGGTGGGGACAGCGAGGTAGGGCAGACAGATCCCACTGTGGGTCAGCCCCCTGCCCACCCCCTCCAGATGATCCAGCACGGAGTTGCCATGGGGGAGCATGGCGGCGGCGGCTTTGCCAAGGTCAATTGTGCTGCCACCGCCAACGGCGATCACGGCATCAATCCCCTGGCCGAACCAGGTGTTGGTGAGCTGATCAACAAACCCTGGGCTGGGTTCAGCCTGGCAGGAGACATGGTTGAGCTCGGCCCCTGCCGCCTTGATCAGCGCCTCAATCCGTTGAAGGTGCCCCGATCTCTGCAGCGACTGGGCACCTGTGATCAGCAGAACCGAGTGGGCTTTTTGATCCATCAACCAGGATTGAATCCGGCTCAGTGTTCCAGTGCCGCAATGAATGGCAGGAACACGGGCCATGGAGAACGAAAGGGTCATCGCTCTGAACCGTCCATCGTGCGATCAAGGTGCAATGGACTGGTAAGGCACACCCTGTCGCGGTTCCGCCATCCAATCAGCGACGGTTTCGCGCCATTTCAAGTAGTGGGCCGTTTCCTTGTGGGCCGCCGCCGATTCCTTGGACTCGTAGGCCTCATAGAGAAGAAATTTGCTCGGATCCGCAGCATCCTGAAGGACATCAAATCGACAATTTCCTGTTTCCATCACAGAGTGTTCGTGATTCACTCTGGATGCAGCTTTGAAATCATCAATATGCTCTGATTTCACATGAACATGCACGCAGGTGACAAACATCATCGAATTCTGGGTTGCTTTAAGAATCCTCTTTCTCTAGCACAAGCGAAGCTGGTGGCATCGTGAAAGCAGTCCTGTTCTCTCAACGCTGATTCATGCTTAATGCGTTCCAATGATTCAGGTTGGTTGAGGATTGGCTCTGACTGTTCCCATCTGGAGCGCCTGATCCTTGGAGGCTTGGGGTTCCGTTGGCGACGCCCAATGACTTGAGGCCATGACGCGCTTCAGTGCAAAATGATGATGTCTGGTCTGCTTGTGCGCATGGTGTTGACGGAGAGCGAACGACTCCGAACCCGCCATCAACTCCTCGAGTTCCTGAAATTCAGAGTTCTGGCTGCGCAGCAGGATTTCTTTCTGGATGAATCCACTGCAGATCGCCGGGCTTGGTTGCGACGGGTTCATCCACACGCCCTGGCCTTGTCGGATCAGGACCTTGAGCAGGTCTGGGATCAGGCCTATCAGCTCTATGGCTGCCACTGACTGATCCAGTTCTGTCAAGGGACAACGCCACCGTTCCACTGCGAATGCGGACAATTCGCGGGCACCACAGGCTTCTAGGGTGATGGGTCTTCGCCCGATGGTCATCGCCGCTTCCGCCCCTCCGTCTGCAGTTGCCAACCATGCATTTGACGACCTTGGGCTGAGTGCCCCACTCCTCAAAGCTCTGCAGGAGAAGGGCTACGACACACCGTCGCCGATTCAGCAACAGGCGATTCCGGCAGTCCTGAGCGGCCGCGATCTGATGGCGGCGGCCCAGACCGGCACTGGTAAAACAGCGGGCTTCACCTTGCCGATGCTGGAGAAACTCAGCCATGGCGCCCGTCCCGGCAGCGGACAGATCAGGGCTCTGGTCCTCACGCCGACCCGTGAGCTCGCCGCACAGGTTCTCGACAATGTTCGGGACTACAGCAAGCATCTGCGTCTGCGCAGCGATGTGGTCTTCGGCGGCGTCAAGATCAACCCGCAGATCCAGCGCTTGAAGCAAGGTGTTGATCTGTTGGTGGCCACGCCCGGTCGGCTTCTGGACCTCCATCAGCAGGGTGCACTCCGATTTGAGCGGGTTGAATTTCTTGTTCTTGATGAAGCCGATCGCATGCTCGACATGGGGTTCATCCATGACATCCGTCGCGTCCTCGAGCGGTTGCCGGAACGACGCCAGACTCTGCTGTTCTCGGCCACATTCAGCGCACCGATCCGCAAACTCGCCACCGGACTGCTGACAAACCCGCTGCAGATTCAGATCACACCACCGAATCAGACAGCCCGAACGGTTCAGCAGGTGGTTCATCCCTGCGACATGAAGCGCAAGCCAGAACTCCTGAGTCATCTGATCCGCCTCCACGACTGGCGACAGGTTCTGGTCTTCTCTCGAACCAAACACGGGGCCAATCGTGTCGCCGAAAAACTGAACAACGAAGGTCTGTCAGCGGCAGCGATTCACGGCAACAAAAGCCAGGGCGCCCGCACCCGCGCGCTCCAGGGTTTCAAGGATGGGTCCGTGCGCGTGCTCGTGGCCACAGACATTGCTGCACGGGGCATTGACATCCAGCAACTCCCCTATGTGGTCAACCTCGACCTGCCGAATGTGGCGGAGGATTATGTCCATCGCATCGGTCGCACCGGTCGGGCCGGTGAGTGCGGACACGCGATCTCTCTGGTTGCCGCCGAGGAAGCCTTGCTGCTGAAAGCGATTGAGCGCATCACCCGTGAATCCCTCGAGAAGCTGCCGGTTCCTGGATTTGAGCCCACGGTGCTTGATGCCCCCCCACTGGATCTCAGTGGCGGACGAGGACGACGCTCGCCCCGCGCTGGATCTCCATCTGGAGGGCGGCATCAACGTGGCCGTCGTGCTCCATCGGCTGGTTCTGGAACGCCTTCGGCGCGTCCCCGCCGTGTGGGCCGTTCCTCCCAGCGCTGAGTGGATGGCGGCTCGTCATGGGGTTTGATCCGCGCCGCTGGTCACCGGAGTCCCGTGTCCGCGGCGTCACCAGCAATGTCGAGGCTCTGCTGACTGAAAATGCGGCCCTTCGTCGGGAAAACCAGGCGTTGCGCCGTGAGCTTGAGCGCCTTCTCCGGCGTCAATCCCAGTCAGGCAGAGAGGGTGTCCGGCAGTCCCGTGGATGGGGCGACTCCCCTGACGCGTCCCAGGATCCTCCCCGGATCACGGCTGAACAGGTCAAACGCTGGGGGGTGGAGCTGGCCCGGCAGCATCAGTGGCAGAGCCTGACCACCCGGGCGTTGGAGGCCCTGGTCAACGACCTCAACCACCGCAGCTTCCATCCCAAGCTCTCGCTTCGGCAACGGCTCGATCACCTTCTCCCCCAGCTGGGCACCGATCTGTTCTGCGCCATCGGAGAGCCGACGAGCAAAAAGCAGTGGGCCGTGCTGGCGGCCTTTGCGCTCTATGGGCTGAGAACGGCGGAATGGCTTGAGGAGGCTCCGGATCGAGTCGTGCTCGATCTGCGTCAGCGATTGCCGAACACCAAGGCTGGGAGGCGCACCCGCTCCGACCGCAGACGCTCCGACCGCCCGTTCTCGCAAACCGATGCTGTCGGAGCACCTTTGGGGGCGGATCCCAGCCGCATCGCTGCCCTCAGTGCCCTGAATCTGCAGTGGGGAGCCAACCGCACTGAGATCAAGAACGCCCATCGCCGGATGGTGAAACGACATCATCCGGATGTGGGTGGGGACGCGGAGGCGTTCCGTCGAATCACAGAGGCCTATCAGCGTCTAATCACCTAATCGATCGCCTTCCACGGCCTGCAGTTGCTGGATGAGCTGCCTGCCAGTGGCTCGCGCCTTCCCCTCCAGTTGTGCTTCACGGATCAGGACTGGGCAGCCCTGGGTTGCAACGATCAATCCATGCTCGGGAGCGACGGCAAGGATCTGACCCGGGCGGGTTGATGGTTTTGCGTCTTGATCTGGATCGAGACCCCATTGATCGGCCAGCGTTGCGGCCTCTGGCGAGAGCTGGTCCGCCAGTCGGCGGATCAGCGGTTCGGTTTCGGTCACCTTCAGGCGTTTGCCTTTCCAGCGTGTCGCCGCTCCTGGAAACAGGCCCATCACCTTGCGGTGAATCGACAGTGCCGATTGATCCCAGTTGATCAGGAAGTCCTCCTTCCCAAGCATCCGTGCATAGACGCTGTCGTCCCCCTGACGTACGACGCCAAGCTTGGCCAGGCGATCGGCCTCGCTGCCTGGGCCGGCCGCTTCGATCAAGGGCATCGCCTCAACCATCAGCCCAGCCGTCAGCTCACTAAGCCGTTGCCCCAGGGTGTTGGCGTTGTCCCGGAGCCCGATGGTCAGCTTCCGTTCCAGGAGGACGGGCCCCGTATCCAGCCCGGCTTCCATCGCCATCACACCGACTCCGGTTTCGCGGTCACCTTCAAGCAGGCACCATTGAATCGGTCCTGCCCCTCGCCACCGTGGGAGCAATGATCCATGGCCGTTCCAGCATCCCAGCGGCGCTTGATCCAGCACCGACTGGGGCAGGATCTGGCCAAAGGCAACCACCACGTAGAGATCGGCCTTGAGCGACGCCAGCTGCTCCTGACAGGCGAGATCGTTGCGAATGCGTTCCGGGGTGAAGACCGGAACGTCAATCTCCAGAGCTGCCGCCTTCACGGCCGACGGCATCAGCTGTTTCCCGCGTCCGCGTCGACGGTCAGGTTGGGTGACTACACCGACAATGGTGTGCCCCGCTGTGTGCAGGGCCTGCAGAGTCGGCACTGCATAGGCGGGGGTGCCCCAGAAGAGGATCTTCACGGTTGATACGCCTCAGAGCTCAGCCTTCGCCGGTGATCGCCAGGGCGTCCACCCAGACGTGGGGTGACACCCCCTGGTGGGTGACTTTGGCCTCGGCTTCGAGATGGACGATGCTGTTCAGAACGGTACGGATATCGCCCGCCACCGTTGCCGATTCCACGGAGACCTTCTCCCCACCGCGAACCAGCCAGCCATCGAAGGGGAGCGAAAAGGATCCCTGACTGGCTTTGACACCTGCATGCAGGGCATTGAGGCTTTCGATCAGCACGTACGTGTCGGTTGTGGTGGCATGGTTCAGGTGGGTGGTGCCGCTGGTCGTTCCCTCGCTGGTGCCGACTTCGAACCAGTCAGGACCGACCGACACCTTGGCCCCCAACCCTGCATGGCCCGTGGGGGCGACGCCGAACCGACGGGCCGTGGCCTCTGAATGCAGAAAGCTCTCCAGCAGGCCGTTCTTGATCAGACACAACCGTCGGGTCGGGGTTCCTTCTCCATCGAAGGGTGAGGCGCCCACATGGCCGGGGTGCAAACCGTTGTCGTGCAGTGAGAGGAAGGGCACCGCAATGCTTGAACCCAGGGAGTCCGGATTGCTGAGACTGACGCCGTCGAGCACCGATCGTGCATTCACGAGGCTGCTGAAGGCTCCGATCAGATCCAGAAACGCCTCCGGAGTGAAGCAAACCAGGTAGCGACCGGTGTCGATGGGTTGATAGTTGAGATGGCTGACGGTGCGATCTGCTGCTTCCCGGATGCAACCTGCAACGTCGAGATCGTCGCTTCCTGCCGCGACGCGAACCGCACCCCCGCTGCGGGGTTTGCGTCCGGTTTCTTCAGCACGGGCATAGAGGTAAAGACTGGCCTGCGTGCGTTGCATGTGGCGCAAAGCCCCCTCACTGTTGAGGTACACCCGCTCACTGGAGCCTTCGCTCAGACCGTTGTAAGGCACGGTTCCGATGGCCTGATGCGCGTTGAGGAGACTGCCCTCAGCATCCTTCAGGGTGCTGAGCAGGGTCTGGATTCCCGCCGCCTTGTGCAGGGGCCTGTCGAGCTCCGGTATCGGGGCCATGGCCAGGGGTGAGAATCCTGGGATGTCGTTGGCATTGCCGAAGCCACTGGCATCACGAGCACCCTGGAGCGCCCGTTCGAGCCCCGACTGCGACAGGTCCGAGGTGCTGGTGATTCCGACAAGACCCTCCCGGTTCCAGACACGAATGGTGATGGAACTCCGCTGGGAGGCTTTCAGTTGTTTGGGTTCGCCGCGGTCCACCTGCACCGACGCATTCGTGCTGCAGCTGGCTCCGAGATCCCACCGCTCGATTCCTGATCCTGCCGCAAGGGCATGGAGTTGATCGCGCAGTTCAATCACGTTCAAAGGCTTCGGTTCCGCCGTGGCTGTGTTGATGGTCATGCTCAGCGGCCTCCGATGGTGATGGAATCGACCTTGATGTGCGGTTGCCCAACGGTGACGAAGATGCTGCCGCTCACGGATCCGCAGTACCCAGCTGCCAGATCGAGGTCATCGGCACACATCGAGATCTTCGGCATCACCTCCTTGGCTTCACCGATCAGAGTGGCCCCTTTGACCGGTTTTCCAAGCTTGCCGTTCTCGATCAGATACCCCTCCTCCACCGAGAAGTTGAACTGACCCGTGGCCCCGACGCTGCCGCCACCCATGGACTTGCAGTACAACCCCTGGTCGACGGATTGAATCAGGTCCTCCGGTTGATGGGGGCCTGCTGCGATGTAGGTGTTGCGCATCCGGCTTGCCGCAGCGAACCCATGGCTCTGGCGACGACCGCTTCCGGTGCGTGCATGGCCGGTCCGCATTTCGCCGGCCCTGTCGCTGAGAAAGCGTTTCAGTACACCGTTTTCAATCAGAACGGTGCGCTGGGCTTCCATGCCCTCATCGTCCATGGCGATGGAACCGAATGCGCCACGGCTCAGACCCTCGTCGATTGCGGTGACGGCCGGATGGGCAATGACCTCATCAATGCAGTCGGAGAAGGGGGTTGTTCCCCGCTCCACCTGGGTGGTTTCGAGGAGGTGGCCGCAGGCTTCGTGGAAGATCACTCCACCGAAGCGGTTGGCCAGCACCACGGGCATCTGACCACCATCGACGTAATCGGCATAAAGCATGGTGGCTGCGCTTGAGCAGACCTCAGACGCTGAGGCATCAACATCCCATTCGCGCAGATCATCGGGACGGTCGGTCGATCCATAGCGGCGGCCGATGCTGGCCCGATGGTCACCATCGGCAGCCAGGACGCTCAGACCGCTTGACTGATGAAGACGGATGTCACGCGCGAATGTGCCGTCACTGGCTGCGACAAGCACCTCCTGCCAGTCACGGGAATAGGACCCGCGTCGAACCTCGAGATGGCGGCCGTGGTGCTGGAGTCTGTCGGTGCCTTCCAGCAGTCGCGCCGTGCTGAGCGCCAGGTCAGGAGAGTGAGCAAGCCAGTGTTGTTTACCTGCTGCAAAGTCACGAAGGCGATCCAGTCCTTCGAACGGGTTGGGTGAAGCGGCCATCTGCCGTCCCAGGCCAAGCATGGCCAGGGCTTGGTCAAGGGCCAGAAGCAGGCCCTGATCACTCAGGTCGTTCGTGCTGACGAAGCCATCACGGGCGCCGCTGAAGACCCGGATTCCAGCGCCCATCGCAAAGGCAGGGCTGACGCTGGTAATGCTGCTCTGTTCCGCCAGAACGCCGAGGTGGTCCGTTCTCTCAAGAAACACCTCCACCAGATCGGCACCGGCCTTGCGACCTTCGCCGAGCAGTGATTCCAGACGCTCTTTCCATTGACTGCGACCTGGATCAAGGCCCTGGTCCTGGCGTTCCACTGGCTGGGATGCGACCAAACCGCCCATGTGCGACAAGCTTTGATTATGGAGAATCGCAAACAACAATGCCCGGCAGTTGCCGGGCATTGGGTTCGTTCAGGGGCGGTTGAAAGGAATCAGCGCACGGCTGGCTGATACTTGTCACTGGCCACGGGTGGCATCAGGAACAACGACGCCATCTGAACAGCATTGGCTGCGAAGTGGGGAAGTTTGCGGAGCAGCTTCAGCGGTGCAGGTGCGTTGCTGGCATCGGCTGCAGCCAGGGCTGCGTTGTTGGAGACCAGATTCTCAAGACCGTCCCAGAACTTCGGATTCTTGACGTCCAGAACCACCGGGAACACCCGAGCGGAGGTTTCGTTCGTCTTGTCGATCACCATCCGGTCGTACTCGCGGGCGTCGAGGCCGAGGGCTTCGTAGAACTCTTTACGAGCGACGTCGCGGACGTACATCGTCGCGAAGACAGCAAGCAGGAAGAATCGACACCACAACCTTGCACGCAGGCCACGGACGGTGTCGGGCTGTGCCTTCATCAAGGCATCAAAGAAGTCGCCGTGGCGATTCTCGTCCTGACACCAGTTCTCAAAGAAGTTGAAGATCGGGAAAATCTTGCTGTCGGGATTCTTCTCGAGATGGCGGAAGATCGCGATGTAGCGCCAGTAACCGATCTTCTCGGACAGGTAGGTCGCGTAGAAGATGAACTTGGGTTTGAAGAAGGTGTACTTCTTATTGGCCGTCAGGAACCCCAGGTCGAGCTGAAGCCCGAAGTCGCTCATGGACTTGTTCAGGAAACCAGCGTGCCGGGCTTCGTCACGTGCCATGTGTGCAAAGCACTCAGCCAGCAGGGGATTGCGGGCCTTGATGCGACGGCTGAGCTCCTTGTAGAGAAGAAAGCCTGAGAATTCAGACGTGCAACTCTGTTCCAGGAACTCGACGAACACCTCACGTGTCTTGGGATCGAGTTTGTCTGCAGCACCCTCAAACTCGGCATTACGCACGAAGTGATGACGGTTGTAGTCCTTGCGGAACTCCTCGCAGATCGCCTCGAGCTCGGCCTCGTTGGGACGGAGATCCATCGCCGCCATGGCATCGAAATCGGTCGTGTAGAACCGCGGCGTCAGGATTGTGTCCTTGACGGGATCCTTGATGGCAACGTCAGAACCGGCTGCTGGCGATTCACTGACGGCGGTGGGAGGCACCATCGAGACAGGTCATTCAGTGACAACCAATGTAAGTGGCTCGCTGAGGCTGCTGGGTTGTGCTGTTACGTCCTAGTTGCCTCCCAGCCACTTCTGGCCGTTCAGTCGCTGCAGAAGCCTTGACTGAATCAGGGCCAGTGTCATGCGTTTCTCATCAATCAGGAACGATTCGAGAAGACTCGGTTCGGTGCCCGGATCGGCGAGGGCGATGGTTTTTCCCGATGTGATCGAGTTCTCGTTGAAGCAGAGCCAGAAGCGGCGACCCGGCGGAAGTTCTCCGTAGATAATTGGGCAGCTTCCGCCCACCACGGGACGCTCGCCTTCACGCAGATCAAGCACGGTTGGCGTGATTCCGTGGCCCTTGAGTTCGGATTGGATCGCTGGCAACAGGTCCTCCGTCACGAAGCGATCAAACGGCTTGTCTTCGAGCTTCGGTGGTTTCGCTGCCTTGGCCGGTTTGTCAGCAGGTGCTGGAGTGTTGCTCACCGGGTTCATGTTGCTTGCGGAACTGTAATCAGCTTCCGGTGACCCCTACCAGTCATCCCTGAGAGGGACTGTCCAGTCATCGGCGCTTGGATCGCCGGGTGCACCCTCGCTGCTGTCATGGCTGGCTGCATCGTCGGTTGCGGCCTCCGCTGAACCGGTCCGGTGAGCTTTGCCTTGTTTGATCACTCTGTAGGACACCGCAACCGTCGGAGCCGGGTCACGTACGTCCCGCTCGGGCCAGGCTGTCGATGCAACGTCGTGGCCGCCATTCTCGGCCAACGATCGCGATTGATCGCCTGGGGTGCTTGTTGTCCTGAATCCCTCTTCAGTCTCGGGATGCCAGGCTCCAGGGCCGGGCGTCTCCCATCCCAAGGGGGTGTGGACCCTGCGTCGCAGGGGTGACACCGCACCACCGGCCGTGAGCATGGCCAACCCCGTCAGCCCAGCGGATCCAGCGGCTGCCAAAAGAATCAAGGCCCCCACGGGTAGTTTTGGGGAACGCCAGGTCAGAAGACGAAGGGCGGTCGGTTGATTCCAATTCAGCCCTGCCAGGGCGAGAGCAAGGATCAACGGGCTCAGACACGGCAGCAGTAGCAGTTTCTGCAGCAGGTTCATGGCTCGTGATCACGCCAGCGTTGGATCGGCTTCAGACTTTCACCCAAGCCATCGAAGAGTCGTACGACGAGAAAATCAACCATGTCGTCGAGGCTCTTCGGCTGGGTGTACCAGGCCGGAATCGGTGGTGCAATCCGGGCTCCTGCCTCCGCCAGGGTGGTGAGATTGCGCAGATGGATGAGATTCCAGGGCATTTCCCGCGGCGCGATCACGAGGGGACGACCTTCCTTGAGGTGCACATCGGCACAACGTTCGACCAGATCCGTGGCGATTCCCGAGGCGATCCGACCGACGCTGCCCATGCTGCAGGGCAGGATCACCATCCCCTGGGTGCGGACACTTCCACTGGCGATGCTCGCGGCCTGGTCATTCCATCGGTGACAGGTCAGTTGACCATCTGTGCATCGGAGCCGTTTCCTCCAGAACGCTGCCTGACTGTCTGGATCGACAGGCACGTGGACCCCGAGCTCTGCCTTCCAGACTTCATGGGCACCGCGGCTCAGAATCAGATGAACGTGGTGGTGATTGGCGAGCAGCAGCTCAAGGGCCCGTTCAGCCAGCTGTTGTGCCGAAGCGCCTGAGACAGCCAGCACGTAGGGGGCTGATCCTGTGTCGAGCCCTCGAGACTGATTCATGATCGCCGATTGATTCACCTTCAGTCGCTCAGGGAGACCGCCACGGGTTGGTCACTGTCAGCGGAAGACGTTCCGGTGTTGACGATCTCGAGATCGATCTGGTTCCGAAGGATGTCGACCTTGACGACGCGAACCGTGACCTCATCGCCCAGTTGATAGACACGGCGGGTGCGACGGCCAACCAGACGATTCTGGCGCGAACGGTATTCGTACCAATCATCGTTCAGTGAGCTCACATGCACCATGCCCTCCACCATCGAAGGAGGGATTTCCACAAAGAATCCGTAGCTCTGAACACCACTGATCCGGCCCTGGTGCTCTGCCCCGATCATCGGCTCCGCACTCCGTGCCTGGGCCATGGCAACGAGATCCTTTTCCAGACCTGAAAGCTGGCGGCGCCGATTGTTCAGACGCTGCAAGGTGCGGTCCTGAAGCCCATCCCGAAGTTTTTGTTCCTGGGATGCCGTCAGTAACGGCCAGCTGACCCTGGAGCCGATCCCCATGCTGCCGAGATTCAGTTTTTCCTTATGACGAACATTGGGCCTGTCTTTTCCGTCGTTCAGCAGAGCTGACAGGACCTGTTGGTTGATCAGATCAGTCGCATGAAGTGTGGGGCAGCACCAGGGAGATCCGAGCGAAACGGTGGCGGGCCTGGCGAGTGACTGAGGTTGATCGTTGTCTGCAGGCTCTGGGTCGGTGGACTCAGGTTCAGCGGTCTCACGAGCGTCAGCCTCAGCCAGCTTCACCCAGGGGTCGCTGAGGGCTTGACGCATCTGCAGATCAAGCATGCGCCGGAGTGGACTGGATCGGAAGGCCTGATTCAGATCAGATGCCGATGGTGTTCCATCGTCATCGAGTTCAAGAGGCAGGTCGAGGGCGATGGCCGTTTTGGCAACGTCGGTCAGAGTCGCGTTGTCAGGTTCCGCTGCTTCGAGACGCAGGGATGGGAGCCCCAGATCAGCGGCGTGGGCTGCCCAGCATTGATTTGCAGTACGGACGAAGACGGACAGGATCGAATTGGGGTCGCCCTCTCGCAGGGGTGAGATCCACTGGTGGCGGGAGGCATCGGGGCTGCTCCAGCGAAGATCGCCCAGGGATTCGATCGCAGGGGCCGGCAGATCCAGTTCGATCCCACCGTTCTCAACGCTGTGTTGATGCAGGCTGCGGGCACAGAACAGCAGGGTCTCGATCTGTCCGAGCTGGTCTTTCAACGGCTTGAGCGCCGCAGGAACGGTTCGCGCCTTGGGTTTCCGTGCAGCCAGTGCCTCCAGGGCTGCAGGGGTCACTGTGGCGACCGGGCAGACACGGCTGAGCATGAAGTCCCATTCGCTGACGCTGCCGTCCGCGGTGATATCGAGACGAAGCGTGATTGCATCCTGATCGACCCCTTCAGCGAAACGGCTGGCCTCGTTGAGTGCATGACTCAGGAGCGGTCGCCAATCGTCGCCTAGACAGAGGCTTTCGCCCTGGTCCTGGAGCCAGAGGTCAACCGTGCTGCCCGGATTGAAGCGTTCGGCGACGGCAGGTGCATGGATCCAGAGCCGGGTGCCGCCGTCATGGGGTTCCACATGAACGGCTGGAAGACAGGGGGCGTTTTCGGCGCTCCAGCTGCGAAGGAGAAGCGAGGGTTGCGCGGTCAGGTCCCTGCGTTTCTTGGCCGAGGGCCTTTTCGCACTGCTGCGGGGAGCGTCAGCGCGTCGGTGCAGGTTGGCCTTGGTCAGGAGGAGTTCACGGTCCCCTTGGGGACCTGCATCGAGGGGTAGCGGGCGTTCGACATGCCCCCTGGCGGGGAACTGGGCCACCGGAAAACGATCCACCGCGACTTCAACGACAGATGGAGCCGCCTCATCGTTCAGATGACTGCTGTCTGCGTCGGGAAGCGCGATGGTGGCCAGCAGACGATCATCGAGCGGCAGCGCCACCAGCCGTTCGTCCTGTTGTTCGAGCTGCGCAAGCAGACGCGTTGTGGTGCGTTCGAGAATGCATTGGACGCCGCCTTCAGGTGATCGGCGTCGTCCGCCCTCCCGCGTGATCTTGACCAGCACCCGATCACCATTCCAGGCGTGGTTCAGATGGTGGTCGCGCACATAGATGTCTTCGCCGCCGTCCTCACGGATGGCGAAGCAGAAACCTTTGCTGCTGCATCGAAGTCTGGCTTCGATCAGGTCTTCATTGGTGCAACGACTGATCAGTTCGTCATCCGAGCACGTGATCAACCCGAGTTTTTCCAGGCTCTGAAGTGCCAGGGACAAGCCGTCCTTGTCACTGCGGTTGCTGAGCTTGAGGATCTTCTGAAGCTTTCCGGTTTCAAGGCTTCCGGACGCGGGGAGATGGTCGAGGAGGTCGGCGACCGAGAACTTCATCGTTGGTTTCGAGCGGACCGGTCTTCAGGACCGGGGGTTTGATCACCGTCAGGACTGCTTCTGTGCTCCTTTGGAGGGCGGATGCAACGAATCCCTGGCGTTCAACAACCTTAATTGGCCATCCGCAGCTAGCTGCCGCCGTCGTCGCTGCGATCGATCGGCTGGGGTTGTTTCAGCATCGGCCACAGCAAACGGATGCCGATCACGAGAAATCCGGTGGATGCCATCAGTTGGAGAAGATCGGCAGGCACCACATTGGCCATGGATCCACCCGCCAGTGCCCCGATCAGGCTGGCAATGACCAGTGCACTCGATGATCCGATGAAGACGGCCAGCGGTCGGTTTGAGGTTCCGCTGATGGCGACAGTGGCCAGTTGTGTCTTGTCGCCGAGTTCGGCAAGAAACACGGTGAAGAACGTGGAAAGAAGCAGAGCGATGTCCATGGGCCAGTGGCGTCAGAACGACCAGTCGAAGAGGGAATGCAGCGCCTGAGCACCAAGCCAGAGTCCCAGGCCCACCATCAGCACTCCGGCCATCTGTTCCAGACGCTCGGGGGGAAGAATGGTTGAGAGCCAGCGACCCACAAGCACACCAACCAGGCTTGAGCAGATCAGGGCCAGGGCTGCCCCGACGAACACCAGCCAGGGCTGACCTGATTGGGCCGAGAGCAGTAGCGTGGCGAGCTGGGTTTTGTCACCGAGTTCCGCCAGAAACACGGTTGTGAAGGTGCTGAGCATCACGGCGGTGAATCCCATGCCCTGCTCGTTGTCGCGAGCCGATGCCGGTTCCGCCGAGGCCGAGGTCTCGAGTTCAGTCATGCCGTGCTCCGCGAGCCTTCGTCGCTCGTTTGAACCTACGCATCTCACCACTGCGGCCGCCGTAGATCGATCGGATCTGCTGTTCACAGCAATCGATCGCAAAGGCATCAGCCTGATCAGGGGAGATCTCAAAGAGCGCAGCGAGGCTGCTGACGCGACAGAAATCGGGCCGATCGTTGTAGATGCGGCAGGAACGGCTTCCACTGTCGTAGTGCCTGCACCAGCCATCCTCACCGACCATCGACAGGTAGGTCGCACGTTGCTCCTCGCTCAGCGCTTCAAGGGCTTCCGGACGCTCCTCCGGTGCAAGCCTGCAGCAGGCTCCGCAGTGGTGGATGCAGGTCCAGGTGGGATGCGGGCGGGTCAAAGCTCAATGCTGTGACAAGGCATCACAGTGGCAGGCCATGGGACTGAGGATTGCTTGGCAGGTTCCGTAGCCTGGTGGGATCATTGCAACGGATCTCCGCGCATTCCAATGGGTATCGACTTTCATCTGATCGCCAACTTCGGGGCTTTGGCTTTGATCACCCTTGCCGGACCGGCCGTCATCTTCATCCTCTTCTATCGCCGCGGCGCCCTCTGAATCAGGCTCAAGGCGTGATACACGGGCTGACGGGCGAGAAGTCGTCCCGTGTATGCGGCCACAACGGCTGCAAGCACCACGCCTGCGAACAATTGCTGGTCGCCTGTCAAACGCCAGGCGAAAACGATGGAGACCAACGGAAGCTGGGTGGCACCCGCCAGCCCTGCCGCCAGGCCCAACGCAAGCCCGAGGTGCTGGCTTGCGCCAATGACCGCGCAGAACGAATACCCGAGAAGTCCTCCGAATGTCAGGGAGGGGTCGATCAGCCCTCCAGGGACACCGGGTGCCAGAGCCAGTGCAGGGCCGATCAATCGAACCGCCGTGATCCAGAGGCTGGTCAACCCAGCCATCAAGTCACCGCTTTCGGGTTCCAGTCCAGGCATGCCTTCGTTCAGCAGTTGATGAAGCAGGGCCTCTCCATCGCCGGTACTGGTTCCCCAGCTGCAGAGCGCAAGGGCTGCCAGTCCGGCCCCCAGGGAGAGTCCGAGCCTCAGTGGCCAGCGCTCAGCAATCGGTGCCAACCGGGCCGTGGCCCAGACCAGTGATCTGTTGAAGCATCCACCGACGAGGCCCCCTGCAATCCCGATTGGCAAGGCCAGCATCAACTGTTCCGCCTCGGGAGTCATCACGTTGATCACGCCGAGGCCGAAGATCGGCTCACCTCCAAGGTTGCTGAAACCTGCAGCAGCAACACTGATCACAAGGGCTGGCCACAGCATGGTGATGCTGTAATCCGTGGTGAGCTCCTCGAGCATGAACACCGCTCCAAGCAGAGGGGTGTTGAACGCTCCGGCAAGTCCGGCGCCGCCTCCGATGGCGACCAGCTGCCGCTCGTTGAGGCTGGGCAACCAGCGTCCCCAGCGGCGTTGCATCGCTCTGGCGACAGCGGCACCAACCTGCACGACCGGGCCTTCGCGTCCGAGCGGAAGCATCGCCAGGGTTGCCACTGACCAGAGCGACGCCCTCTGAACCGTTCCCGCTGCGGACATGGCTTCCGGCATCCGGGATGGATCGTCGAGGGCATTGATGGTGGAGGGAATGCCTGACCCGGATCCCGCCTTCCATCGGCCCTGCTGCAACGTCAGCAGAAGTGGCATCACGACAACGGGCAACAGAGCAACCAGGACACCGCCATGGCTCCATTCACCGGTTCGCGTTGGCAGCAGGGCGAACAGGTGGTTCTGGAGTCGATCCACAACGTTGAGGGGCCAGCAGGCCAGACCGATCGCGAATCCCACGGCGCTCAGGCCGATGGCATGTCTGATCAGGCCTGCCAATGATGAGGCGCGATGGTCAACAAGCTCAGGGAAGAGATGTTGCTGATGTCTGGCATCTGGGCTCATGGCAGCACCCCGAGGCCGATGGAAGCCTCCGCAATCAGGTCGGACACGTAGGGGTGATTGGCGCGTTTGTCGTCACAGACAAGACGCCCCTGGTCATCGCAGGTCACGATCAAGCGATCGCCTTGCCCATTGGTCAGGCGGAACTGATCGGTCGCGATCCGCTCACAGCAGTAGTGCTGCCCGAAGCGGTGTAATTCCATCCGTTCGTAATGGGGGCGAAGTGCCTTGATCTCCAGTTGCAGGCGGTCCTCCCCTTGCCAGCGGTTCATTGACAGCGTGAAGGCCACATCGATGCATGTGGCGATGGTTGGCTCACCGCGCCATCGCCAGGCGATTCCCTCGTGGATCGCATCTCCCTGGCGCAGGCGCAGTTTGAGATGCCCTCCCCGCAGTTGCCGTTGATCAATGACATCGCAAGCTCTCGCCCAGAAGAGGGGTTTCGGATTCCCGATGCCGTAGGGCTCCAGCCTGAGAAGCGATGACCAGAGTCCGCGATCAATGTCCTCCAGGTGAAGAAGCGCTTCCGGCTTGAGCACCACACCTTGCAGATGGGAGGCCTGCCAGGTCGTTGCGATGGCAATCAATCTCTGGTGAAGAGACGCCACCTTGTCCGCACGGATCGTGAACCCACCGGCTGCCGGGTGGCCACCGAACCGTTCCAGATGGTCTGCGCATTGTTCGAGTGCCTGATCCACGGCGAATCCCTCCGGTGCCCGCACGGATGCACGCATCAACCCATCACCGTCGGCGGCCAGCAGGGCAGCAGGTCGCTGATAGCGCTCCATCAGGCGTGCCGCCACGATGCCGATCACGCCATGGTGCCAGTGGCTTTGCGCCAGGAGAAGAAAGGGCGGCATTGACCTCGGGTCGGTCTCCAGCAGCGCCACAGCCTCGGACTCGATCGCATCACAGAGTTCCCGCCTCTGCCGGTTCAGCCCGTCACATTGGCGGGCGAGTTCCACGGCAGCTTCTGTGCTGTCTTCGGTGAGCAGGTCGACGACAAGCCGCGGATCTCCGAGGCGCCCGACGGCATTGATGCGTGGAGCCAGTTGAAATCCGATGTCGTCAGCCCGCAAGGGGCGGTCTTCCAGGCCACTCAATTGCTGCAAAGCCTTCAATCCGGCGCAACGAGTCCGATGAAGCGTTGACAGTCCCTCCTTCAACCAGGCCCTGTTGGCGCCCGTCAGGGGTGCCATGTCAGCGATGGTTCCAATGCAGAACAGATCTCGGGCATTGTTCAGCGCCTGGGGTTGATGGAGCGCCTCTGCCAGAGAGCGGGCCAGCACATAGGCGAGGCCGACACCTGCCAGGCCCCGATAGGGAGAGTCCTGGGGGGTCGTGGCTGGATGCACCAGGGCAAGGGCATCCGGAGGGGGCGTCGGGATGGTGTGGTGATCCGTGATGATCACTTCAACCCCAAGGGCCCTGGCCCGCTCCAATGCCTCCGTTGCTGCGACGCCGTTGTCGACGGTGACAAGAAGATTCACACCGTCGTCTGCGAGCGTTTCGACCATCCCTGGGTTCAGCCCATAACCGTCGTCCATGCGACTTGGGATGGCAGCTACGGGCCTGGCTCCCAGAGGACGCAGGGCTCGAAGCAACAGGGCTGTGCTGGTCATGCCATCGGCGTCATAGTCCCCGCAGATGGCAACGCGTTCGTTGTTCGTGCAGGCTTGTTGAAGTCGCGTGACCGCGTTGGCGAGATCTGGGAAATGGTCGCTTGCGTCAGGTAGCTCCTGAGGATCAAGCCAGGCGAGCACCTGAGCTGCGTCGGTGGATCCCCGTCGCGCCAGGACGGCGCGTAAGGGCAAGGGCAGTGGCACGGTCTCGAGCGGATTTCGGCCCGATGGCGACGGCAGTTGCCAGAGCTGAGGCACATCGCCGGAGGACACAAACAGAGGCCATTACTAGGCGCATTGTGGTTGCTGAACCCACCGGGAATGCTTCTGCGATTGCAACCGTTGATAGTTGGCTCCACAAACTGTTCTCATCTCAGGCGTGTGAGCGAGGAGAGACCGCTGTCATTGGCCTCCGATGGGTGTCTTGTCGACAGGATCTGGATGGCTACACATGGAGTGCTGGCTCCAGGACATGCGATGGAACGATCAGGACATTCGGGGTTGGGAATCGCATCGTTTGGCGTTTCTCTCTTTGGCCTGTTTCTGCTCCTGATCTGGTTTGTTCTGGCTGCTCTTGATGCTCCAGACACCGTGGTTGGACTGGCTGTATTGCTGCAGGTCATGGTGAGCTTCGTCGGTGCAGCGCTCGGCGTTGCCCCCCTTTTTTCCCAGGTCAAGGTTCGAACCTTTGCCATCCTCGGCGTGATGTTCGGTATGGGCGGCTTTGTGATCGGTGTCGCTCTGATCGGTCTCGGACTCTGGGCCCTGTCCTCTGGATTGGTGTCTCCTTAGGTCAAACAAAAAAATCCCCCTCCCAGGACGTGAGAAGGGGCAATTGTGAGGAGCCTTGGCTAACTCCGAATTCATCATAGTTATCCCGTATGAGCTTCCGCTCCTTCCCGGGTCTTGATCCGTTCGAATCGAAACATCATCAGGTGCCTGTTCTTGGAGACAGGTATACAAAAGTGGCTGGGAACGCTGGTTCCGGCAGTGTTTTCGGGATTTGATCTCAACAGGTGAGACCTCCTTGGTCAGCCTGAGACCAACGTTCCGACTGGTCTGGTTCGTCCAGCATTGGAATCATGACGTCCGGCTCAGTCTGGGATTGCTGGCTCATCGGGCTTGTGGCGTTTGCCAAGATTGCGAAGGCGGCAGACTTGGGGCTGCGTACGCTCCGTTTTGCATCAAGCGTCTGAACTCCAGGCCGTGTTCTGGGATGTGGATGGAACGCTCGCCGATACGGAGATGGATGGTCATCGACCGGCCTTCAATCTCGCGTTTCAGGAGGTGGGTCTGGACTGGTGCTGGAATCCGGATCTCTACAGACGGTTGCTCTCAATCCCTGGTGGCACCCAGCGCGTTCTGCATTACGCCAGCGAGGTT
>JBGKDM010000092.1:0-1636 GCA_042954165.1 Synechococcus sp. | reverse complement strand
AGTTCGGGCAGGTCCCGTTCGAGCCGTGCATGCCAGGAGGACGTGGACCCCATCACGACTCCAGCTTCAGAAACGCCATCAGATCAGCCGTGGGCCCCGGGGGCCAGCGGCGCACCTCCAGCAGCCAGTCAGCCTGGCGGTAACGGGGATCCAGACCGGATGCCGCAGCCCAGTGACTCTCGGCCTCACCACCCTGACCCCGTTTCCAGAGCAGGGCACTGAGGGCGGCCCGGGCATCGGCGAACATCGGATAGCGACGGATCAGGTTGCGCAATTCGCGTTCCGCGTCCTCGAGCTGCTCCAGTTGGTAGCGCGCCAGCGCTTCACTGGAGCGGGCCATGGCAAATCCCGGGCGCGCCAGCGACGCGTCGCGGTAGAGCGTTGCCGCGTCGTCCCAGGACTGCTGCGACCCCCGCACATTGCCGAGGTTGTAGAGCGCTGAGGCCTCCTTCGGATCCCGCTTCAGGATCCAGAGGTAGTCGGCGGCAGCCTCATCCCAGCGCTGAAGCGCCTCCTCAGCCGTTCCCCGGTTGAGGTGGGGATCGATCTCCTCAGGGGTGAGGTCCATCGCCAGGGTCTGGTCCGCGATCGCACCTTCCGCGTCTCCCAGCACCAGGCGCACATTGCCACGGTTGCTGAGGGCCGCTGCATCCCGGGGATAGGAGCCGAGGTAGCGATCCCAGAGAGGCAGCGCCTCAACCGCATCACCGTTGCGACTGGCCCGCAGGGCCTGATCAAACAGAAGCTGATCCGCTGCGGCCGGCTGCAAAGCGCTCACGGCCAGGGGCATCTGCATCAGGCAGGAGCCGATCAGAGCCAGGACCAGGCTGAACAGGCGCATCACGCGGCAACCTCCCCGGGACCGGTCCCGCTCGGCTGGGGCCCATCCAGATGACGGCGACCGGCATCGGTCACCACCCGCCCCCGGGGTGTGCGCTGCAGAAAGCCCAGCTGGAGCAGGTACGGCTCCACCACGGTTTCCAGCGTGGTCGGGTCTTCCCCCAGGGCGGCCGCCAAGGTGTCCAGGCCGACCGGCCCGCCACCGTGCGACGTCAACAGGAGGTCAAGCAGACGTCGATCACTGGCATCGAGCCCGCGACCATCGACCCGGTGGAGGCTGAGGGCGTCATCCACCAACGCGGCATCGATGCAGCCCTCGCTGAGATCAAAAGGCCGATCGTCCTGGGAAGCCCGCACACTGGCCACGTCACGCACCCGGCGCAGCAGTCGATTGGCGATCCGGGGCGTCCCCCTGCAGCGACGGGCGATTTCCGTGCAGGCATCAGGAGACAGCTGCAGCTTCAGCAGACGCGCGGCCCGGTCCACAATCGCCTCGAGATCCTCCTGGCCGTAGAACTCCAGCCGTTGAATCAGACCGAAGCGATCCCGCAATGGAGAGCTGAGGGAGCCGGCCCGGGTGGTGGCTCCCACCAAGGTGAACGGGGGGAGGTCGAGGGTGCGGGTCCGGGCGGTGCTGCCCTTGCCCACCGTGAGGTCGAGGCGGCGATCCTCCATCGCCGGGTAGAGGAGCTCTTCCGCCACCCGGGTCAGCCGGTGAATCTCATCGATGAACAGCAGCTCGCGCGGCTGCAGATTCACCAGCAGTCCAACGATGTCGCGGGGACGCTCGAGGGCG
>JBGKDM010000091.1:0-16421 GCA_042954165.1 Synechococcus sp. | reverse complement strand
GAAACGAAGTGGCATGTCCGGCAGCCTTCAATCCAGGACATGAGCCGTAAGGTGTCAGGCGTTCAAGATGATCGGCTCGAGCCGCAGCTCTCATGAAATCCATCGACGAGCACATCCAGAAGGATCAATCGGAGATCGCTTCCGCGCGTGCAGAGGGCAATGACGCCAAGGTGCGTCATCTCGAAGGCGAACTCCAGGAGCTGAAGGAGTACAAGGAGCACCATCCCGGTGACTCCCATGATCCGACTCCCCTGGAGCTCTACTGCGACGCCAATCCTGACGCCGATGAGTGTCGCGTCTACGACGACTGAATCGACATGCGCCATGTCCGGCCGGCACGTGGAGCTGCCGGCCGGACATGGCGACATCAAGACAGGGGCTTGAAATCGATTTAAAGCTCCTCGTCATATTCAGCAGGACTGCTCGTCAGTCCGCACACCACGGCTTCCTGAGGCCGCATCGGCTTGACCAGGGCGATCGGCCGACCGCGATGGCGCAGTGCCTCCACTTCGGCCTTGGTCTGGCAGCGGGCAATCATCTCGCCCCTTGCATCGAAACAGGTGTAGAAGGTCACGAACACTCAACGTGGCCCCCCAGTTATCGCCACGACCACGGGTGGCGACAACACAGTCAAAACACCTGTTGTCAGACCCCGAGTTCAGACCAGACCGTTTGAAGCAGGGCCTCGAGGCCCTGTGCCATGGCAGCGGAGATCAGAAGCACGGAGCGTCCGCTGGCCTCTTCCAGACGCTGAATCAGATCAGCGCGATCGTCTTCATCGATCAACTCGAGCTTGTTGAGCACCAGCAGACGGGGGCGCTCCGCGAGGCCCTGGCCATAGGCCTGGAGCTCCTTCTCCACCACCTGGAGATCGCCGATCGGATCCTCCGAACCGCCATCCACCATGTGGATCAGCAGGCGCGTTCTCTCGATGTGGCGGAGGAAGTCATGGCCGAGACCTGCCCCTTGGGCCGCACCAGCAATGAGTCCAGGGATATCGGCAAACACGGTTCCATCGCCGGTCGGCCTGCGCACAACTCCCAGATTGGGGACCAGGGTGGTGAAGGGGTAGTCGGCGATCTTGGGCCGGGCTGCTGACAGAACACTGATCAAGGTGCTTTTGCCGGCGTTCGGGAGCCCGATGATGCCGACCTCAGCCAGCAGCTTCAGCTCAAGCTGCAGAGGCCACTCCTCGCCGTCACGGCCCTCGGTGCATTTTTCAGGAGCACGGTTGCGATTGCTGAGGTAGTGGGCATTGCCAAGGCCTCCACGGCCACCGAAGGCAACCACCAACTGCTCTCCTCCGGTGGTGAGATCACCAAGAAGGATGCCGGTGGTCAGGTGTCTGACTTCGGTTCCACACGGCACCTTGATCACCAGATCGTCACCCGAGGCGCCGGTGCAGCGGTTGGGGCCTCCCCGTCGCCCATCCACCGCCGGGAACAGACGTTTGTATTTGAAATCCAGCAGGGTCTGAAGGTTGTCGTCCGCCTCAAGCACCACGTTGCCGCCGTGACCTCCGTCGCCACCCGAGGGACCACCGGCCGGCACATATTTCTCCCGCCGGAAAGCCACGATGCCATCACCACCTCGGCCTCCACGGACACTCACTCGGGCTTGGTCAATGAATTGCACGTCAAGCGTGGGGCAGGGCCAACCATCAACCCTAAGATCGCGGCGATCAGAGGCTCTGTCGTGGCAGGTGTTCGCTTTCAACGGCTGAGCAAAACCTTTTCCGGTCGCGGCGGCGGCGAACCGGTGGAGGTGATCCGACAGCTTGATCTGAGCATTGAGGACGGTGAATTCCTCGTTCTGGTCGGCCCTTCCGGCTGTGGCAAAAGCACCTTGCTGCGGTTGCTGGCGGGGCTCGACACGCCCACGGACGGCGACATCCAGATCGGCTCCAGGTCCGTGAGCCACCTGCGCCCAGCGCAACGTGACGTGGCGATGGTGTTCCAGAGCTATGCGCTCTACCCCCACCTGAGCGTGCGCGAGAACCTCAGTTTCGGATTGCGCCGGAGCCGGCGGCGGACCCGACGCGAGCAGATCCAGGACCAGCTGCATCGCAGCACCCGTGGCTGGCCCCAGCGACTCCGGATCAGCTCACCGCGGGAGCGCAGCATTGAAGCGACCGTGGCGGAAGTGGCCAGAGCCCTCGAGCTGGAGTCCCTGCTGGATCGACGGCCGAAGGAGTTGTCAGGCGGCCAGAAACAACGGGTGGCTCTCGGTCGCGCCATGGCACGCAAACCCTCCGTGTTCCTGATGGACGAACCGCTCAGCAATCTGGATGCCAAGTTGCGCGCCAGCACCCGGGCACGGATCGTCTCCCTCCAGCGTGCCCTGGGGACGACAACGCTCTATGTGACCCACGACCAGGTGGAAGCGATGACCATGGGACATCGCATTGCCGTGCTGAATCAGGGTCGACTCCAGCAACTCGGCACACCGATGGAGCTGTACCGATGGCCTTCCAATCTCTTCGTGGCCCAGTTCATCGGCAGTCCAGCGATGAATGTGCTGCCCGTCTGTGTGGCCCCGGGAGGAACGCTCATGCTTGGGGAGCGACGCCTGACACCCGCAGGCCCCCTGGCCGACGCTCTGCCGGCCCTGGAAGGCCGGTCGCTCACGGCCGGCATCAGGCCCGAGCATCTCCATGTCGCTCCCGCCACCAATCGCAACCTGCCCGCTGACGCAAGCCACAGCGAGATCCTGGGCAACGAACAGATCATCACCTGCAGACTGCTGGATGGTGATCATCTGGTGCAGGTGCGCGCCGACCCCGCCTTGCGAATCGATCCGGGCAGCCGTCTTCATCTGTCGGCGGATCCCGATGGCTGGCGACTTTTCGACGACAACGGTGACGCCGTTGCCTTGCCGGACCAACCCCGCTGTGAAGGATCGGAGCCCACCCTGCCGGAGCTTTAACGGGGCAGGATCACGCTGCAGCCCGGTCCGCCATCGGATTGCTCGGCATCCCTGACGCTCTCGACATAGGGAACGGTGCTCAGCCACTGCCGCAATCCACGCTTCAGTTTTCCGGTGCCAATTCCGTGGATGACCCAGAGAGGCCCATGAGCGGTTCGCAACCGCTCCTCCACGGCCGCTTCCGCTTCATGCACACGCATGCCGCGCACATCCACGGTGTTTTTGGAGGTGCGTACATCGGCGCCGCGACTGACACCGGTGCGGGAGCGCACCTGAACGGAGGCCTGCGGAGGCGAGGGCTTGCGGCCATCGAGACTCTCCACAGCCGCGAGTTCCACCGTGCTGCGCATCACGCCGCAGCGCACGGTCAGCTGAAGACCGTCATCGGAGATGGCCAGAACCTCAGCCGCTTTGCCGAGAGCCAGCAGACGGATTCGGTCACCAACCTGCGGGCGCCAGTCCGGATGACGCCGCCGCTCCTGCTCCGGCTGGTGATCCGCCTGCAGACGGCGCAGGCGCTGACCGGCCTGGCGTGCCGTCTCCCCATCGGCCTTCTGATCCCGCAGACGACGGATGAGGCGACGCACTTCCTTCTGGCCATCACGGATGGAGGTTTCAAGCCGCTGACGACCCTGCTCCTGGTGGAGGGACGTCTGCTTCCGCTGCTGCTCCCAGCGACCCAGCAGTTCCTCATGAAGAAGCTCGGTGCGGGCCAGCAGGGCCGCCGCATCCTCCGCTGCCGCCTGCTGACGCTGACGTTGCTCCTCAAGCCCGCGGATCACGGCATTCACATCACTTTCGGCCTGAGGGCTGAGCAGGCTGCGGGCCTGATCGATCACCCCCGGATCAAGGCCTAGGCGAGTCGCAATCGCCAGGGCATTGCTGCGGCCCGGAATCCCCCAGAGGAGCTGATAGGTGGGCGACAGCGTTTCACTGTCAAAGGCGACGGATGCGTTTTCGAAGCGGCTGTCGCTGTACTTGAGCGCTTTCAGTTCTCCGAAGTGGGTGGTGGCAATGGTCAGCCGGGCCCGTTCGGCAAGCGTGCGCAGCAGAGCCGTCGCCAGTGCTGTGCCTTCACTGGGATCGGTTCCCGCACCCACCTCATCAAGCAGAACCAGCGCCGGGACTGGCCCCTGGGTCAGAGCATCGAGGATCTGGCCGATGCGTTTCACATGACCACTGAACGTGGACAGGCTTTGCTGCAGCGACTGCTCGTCACCGATATCAGCAAGCACCTGGGCACACCAGGGCAGGGACGGCGTCCCCGTGCAGGGAAGCCAGAGCCCGGCACGGGCCATCAGGGCGGCGAGCCCGATGCTCTTGAGGGTCACCGTCTTGCCACCGGTGTTCGGGCCGGTGATCGCCACCACCCGCAGATGGTTGGAAACGGACATGCTGATGGGAACCACGCTGGCCCCCTGCTCCTTTTTCTCCTGCCAGACCAGCAGGGGATGACGAAGCTGATCAAGGTGGAAGGCCGCATCGGCCTCGGCCTCCAGCTGGGGCGGAACGCCACCCAGCCACTGTCCATAACGGGCGCGGGCCAGGCTGAGGTCGAGCTGCAGCAGCACATCTCCGAGTCTCTGCAGGGCCTGATGCTCATCCCCCACAGCCGCACTGAGCTCGGCCAGCACACGCTGTTCCTCCGCACGGATGCGGCCCTCCTGGGCAGCCAGGCGATTGCCGAGATCGATCACCACCTGCGGCTCCACGAAGACCGTGTTTCCAGAGGCTGAGCTGTCGTGGACCATGCCTTTGCAGATCCCGACGGCCCCGGCCTTGACCGCCAGGACCGGGCGGCCATGCCGTTCGGTGATCACCGTGTCCTGAAGCTGCGCTGACCAGCGCCGCATCACATCCTGCAGTCGGTCACGCCGCTGCTGTCTCAGGGTCTGCCACTGCAGTCGCAGCCCGGCAAGCGCCGGGCTGGCCCGGTCAGCGACCCTGCCGCCCTCCTCCAGGGCGAATTTGAGCCGTTGCTCGAGCTCCGGAAAGGTCGCTACAGCCTGAAACAGGCCGGAGCAGAGCGGCCGAAGCTCGGGATCATCGATCTGGCGGCGCAGGCGACGGCCCGCGGCCAGTGTTTCGGCCACTGCCAAGAGCTCCTCGCCGTCCGCCGTTCCCCCCTTGCTGCAGCGCAGCAACACCGCAGCGAGGTCATGAACGCCCTGGAAGCTCAGCCCTCCCTCGAGGATGCCGTCGAGGCCCGCCAGTTCGACCGAGCGCGCCAGCCAGCTGCGACTGGTCGCGAGATCGGCCGGAAGAGCCGTGGCAAGCGCGGCGCGATACCCCGGTCGGGTGCTGGTGAAGGAGGCGAGATGGGCACACAGACGCGGCCATTCGAGCAGCTCGAGGGTGTCCTGAAGAACGGAGCCAGGGGATGAAGGCACAACAGATGGGGCGATCGGCATCAAGGCAGAGTCACCGGCCCTCGGTCTGGTTGGAGGGGATGCCTCCGGGAGGTTCGTAGAGCATCTCCAGCCAGTTGCCTTCAGGATCTCGGAGATAGAAGGAGGCGGTGCCGTCGCGGTGATCGTGGACACCTCCGACGGCGATTCCCTGCTCCTTCAGCTGCTGATGTACCACGTCCACATCGGCGCGGTTCTTGAAATGGAAGGCGAAGTGGGGACCTGCTGCTTTGTATCCGGGTCCCAGGAGAGCAAGTCCATCACGTCCGTCACCGGCTTCCAGATAGCACCAGTCGTCAGCGTTCCAGACCATGCGCATGCCAAGGCCCTGGTAGAAGGCCACGGCCCTGGCGATGTCCTGCACGCGGATGGCGACATGACCGAGACGCTGAACGGACACCATGGTGAGCAGACCGGGGGCAACCCTGCGTGGACAATCGAGTCCGAACTTACTGGTGCGACTTCAGCGTTGCGGGTGCGAAACCACACCCGCGCCATCGGCGTTGCAGAAGCTCAGTTCTGCTGCAGCCATCCAGCTGCGTCGCAGGCGTGATAAGTGAGGATCAGATCGGCTCCGGCGCGCTTGAAACTGAGAAGGGTTTCCAGAACGACGGCCCGTTCATCGATCCAGCCCCGTTCAGCGGCTGCTTTCACCATCGAGTACTCACCACTGACGTTGTAGGCGGCGATGGGCAGCTCCGACTCCTCCCGCAGGCGGTGAATGATGTCGAGGTAAGCCAGTCCGGGCTTGACCATCATGATGTCGGCACCTTCCTGCTCATCCAGCTGGGCCTCGGTGATGGCCTCGCGGGCGTTGGCGGGATCCATCTGATAGGTGTCCTTGTTCGTGGGGATCGGCTTGCTGCCGGCCTCCCGGGGAGCGGAATCCAGTGCCTCGCGGAACGGTCCGTAATAGGCCGAGGAGTACTTGGCGGTGTAACTGATGATTCCGACGTGCTCGTAACCGGCGTCATCCAGGGCCTCGCGAATGGCGCCGACCCGGCCATCCATCATGTCGCTGGGGCCGATCAGATCCGCACCGGCCTCGGCCTGCATCACCGCCTGACGGCAGAGCAGCTCGATGGTTTCGTCGTTGAGAACAACACCGTCCTGGCTGACGATGCCGTCGTGACCATCGCAGGAGTAAGGGTCAAGGGCCACATCCGTCATGATCGCCATCTCGGGCAGATCCCTCTTCAGCTGGCGGATCGCATGGGGAATGAGACCATCGGGGTTGAAACACTCCGCTCCGTTCTCGGTCTTGAGGGTCTCGGAGACCTTGGGGAACAGCACCACACAGCGGATACCGAGATCCCAGGCCCGCTTCACCTCCGCACTGAGCTGATCAAGGCTCCAGCGGAACGCTCCGGGCATGGCGCCGATCGGCTGCACATCAGCGCCCTCATGCACGAACAGGGGATAGATGAAATCAGACGGCTGGAGAACGTTCTCACGCACCATCGACCGCAGGGCTGGGGTCCGGCGCAGGCGACGCGGGCGGTAGGTGAGCTCCATCAAGGGGGCACAGTCAGGTGCCGGCGATCGTAGGCGTTGCTTCAGATCCTGGCGGACTGGAGCCAGCGGTCACGGGGGTCACTGGAACGGGCCTGCCGCAACTGCTGCAACAGGGCCTGCTCCTGGTCGCTCCAACGCTCCGGCAATTGCAGGCTGAGCGTCAGGAGCAGATCACCACGGCTGGTTCGGGACGGCCAGCCCTTGCCCTTGAGACGCAGCGTCCGGCCCGGCGACGTCCCCGCCGGGATGGTGACATCCGCCTCCCCATCTGGCGTCATCACGGTGACTGAGCCCCCGAGGGCAAGCTCATCCAGGGAGACAGGCAGGTCAGCACGGAGCTGATCCGCCTCCAGGCGCCAGACGGGATGGGACTGAACCTCAAGGTTGAGGTAGAGGTCGCCGCGACGGCCCGTCCCGGGCTGCAGATTGCCCTTGCCTTTGAGACGCAGACGGGAACCATTCTTCACACCGGCAGGAATGCGCACCTGCACACGCTCATCATTGACGGAAAGCGTCCGCTCGCCACCACGGAACGCCTCCTGAAAGGAGACCTTCACTGCGGCTTCCGCATCGAGGTTCACCGGCTGACGCGGCGCAGCAGATGCGCGGGCACCTCCAGGGAAACCACCGCCTGCGAACGGACTGCCCGCGAAGCCTCCGCCAGGGAATCCCGACCCTGAGGCAAAGCCCCCGGGGAACCCACCTCCGAATCCAGGGCCGCCTCCGGCGGGACCGCCGAACCGACCAAGCAGATCATTGATGAAGTCGTCAAAGTTGCCGTAACGACCGAAGTCGACATCCACACCCGCACCGCCGGGCGCTGAGCCTCCCTGATTCCAGTACTGCCCGAACTGTTCGTAACGCCTGCGTTTCTCGGGGTCGGACAGAACCTCATAGGCCTCGCTCACCTCCTTGAACCGGGCCTCTGCCTCCGCGTTCCCAGGGTTCACATCAGGGTGGCATTCGCGGGCCAGCTTGCGAAACGCGCGTTTGATCGTGTCGGCATCAGCGCCTCGATCTACCCCAAGCACCTTGAAATAGTCGCGATAACCGGTGCCGGCCATGGCCACTCCCTGGCCCGCAGGCCCTGCTGCAATTCAGTGTCCCAGGTTCCTGCAGCTGAAGACGCCGCCCCAATGGAGGGAAGCCCGAACGTTGGCGATAGGGTCGTTGCAACGACTTCGAGATCTGGAATGGGTCACTGGGCGATCTCCGCACTCAGCGCCGCACTCGCCATCGGCGCAGGCCCCGCCTTGGCCGGCCCTGGCCTCAACCCCGGAGGGTCTGAAGGCGACTCGACACCGGCACAGCGCCAGCTGGCGGAGCAACTGAACAAGGCTGGACTTAAGTATTACGGGTCCTGGCGATGCCCGGCCTGTCAGTACCAGGGGCGCCTGTTCGGGACTCCAGCCGTGGAGTCGCTCCCCTATGTGGAATGCGCCCGGCCGCAGAGCCTGCCTGCGCAGCACCAGGCCTGCCTGGACGCCCGGATCATGGGCTTCCCCACCTGGATCCATCCCTCGGGGGAACGGCGTGTGGGGGTTCAGTCCCTTGATGAACTTCGCGACTGGGTTGCCACCCCCTGATCGGAACCTGTTGGTCGCCAAGCGATGACCTGGGGCGGCCAACCATGGCGCTCCATTCACAATGAAGTAGCAACGGCCTGCGGCATGCCAGCCCCACAACGGCGTCAGCTCATTCACGGCTGGACCCTGCAGCATTGGCGTGGCGACCTGCTGGGGGGCATCACTGCCGCTGTCGTCGCTCTGCCCCTGGCTCTTGCCTTCGGGAATGCCGCCCTCGGGCCAGGCGGAGCGATCTACGGCCTGTACGGCGCGATCGTCACCGGCTTTCTGGCAGCCCTTCTGGGTGGCACCCCCGCCCAGGTCAGTGGACCGACCGGACCGATGAGCGTGACGGTCGCCGGGGTGGTGAGCAGCCTCGTGGCGGTCGGCGTCGACGAGCGGCTCGGCAATGGAAACCTGCTGCCACTGGTGATGGCGGCCGTGGTGTGCGGAGGCCTGTTCCAGGTTCTGTTCGGCCTGCTGAAGCTCGGGCGCTACATCACGATGGTGCCCTACTCCGTGGTCTCCGGTTTCATGTCGGGGATCGGGGTGATCATCCTCTTGATCCAGATCGGCCCCCTGCTTGGGATTCCGTCGTCTGGGGGCGTGGTCCATTCGCTGGCTGATGTCTTCAGCGGCTTCAGGCCGCACCCAGGGGCCCTGGCCATTGGCCTGATGACCTTGGCTGTGGTGTTTCTCACCCCGAAACGGCTCAGCCAGGTCATCCCATCGCCACTGCTGGCCCTGGTGCTGATCACCCCACTGTCGTTCGCCCTGTTCAGTGATGAACGGCTGAGCAGCCTCGGATGGACCCCTTTGCCTCGCATCGGAACGATCCCGGAAGGTGGATTGCGTCTGGTGATGCCTGACTGGGGACAGCATCTGCCGCTGCTGCTCCGGGCCGGCGTGGTGCTGGCCCTGCTTGGCTCGATCGACTCCCTGCTCACCTCCCTCGTGGCCGACAACATCGGCCAGAGCCGTCATGACTCCAACCGCGAACTCGTGGGTCAGGGACTTGGCAACACGATGGCAGGGCTGATGGGAGGGCTTCCCGGCGCGGGCGCGACCATGCGCACCGTGATCAACATCAAATCGGGCGGCCGCACCCCTCTCGCGGGGATGACGCATTCCGTGGTGCTGCTGGTGCTGCTGCTTGGAGCAGGCCCCCTGGCCGAAGGGATTCCAACCGCCCTGCTGGCAGGGATTCTGATCAAAGTGGGGCTGGACATCATCGACTGGGGGTTTCTCCGCAGGGCTCACCGCCTCTCACTCAAAACGGCCCTGGTGATGTGGGGAGTGCTGTTGCTGACAGTGTTCTGGGATCTGATCGGCGCTGTTCTGATCGGGATGTTCGTGGCCAACCTGCTGACGATCGAATCGCTCACGGCCCACCAGCTGGCCGGCATGGGAAGTCCCGACCGTGACGCCCTGCCTGTCAGGGAACAGCAGCTGCTCGATCAGTGCGGCGATGCCGTGATGCTGTTCTCGCTGCAGGGGCCACTCAGCTTCGGGGCCGCGAAGGGCATCAGCGAAAGGATGACGCTGGTTCGTCAATACCGGGTGTTGATCCTGGATATCCGCGGAGTTCCGCATCTCGGCGTGACGGCCACCCTGGCCATCGAGCGCATCGCCGAGGAAGCCAAGAGCAATCACAGGAAGCTCCTGGTGGCTGGAGCCAAGGGCAAAGTGCGGGAACGCCTGCAGCAATTCGGGATCGAGGGCCTTTGCGAGAGCCGCCATGAGGCACTGACCTGTGCCAGCACCTGGCTGGCAGAGCTGAACTGATCAGCCGATCGCCAGGGAACATTCAGCCCCTTTTCAGCTGGTCCTCGGGGGACGCAAAGCTCTGATGACCCGACAAGGCGGAGCCTGGGATCAGCAAGCCCACACCCATGAACCGACTGCACGAAGGCCTGATTGCGCTCCTCATGGGTGGCGTTCTTCTCACCCCGGTGCTGCTGGTAACGACATTGCTGCCGAACCCGCACGCACCGGTTGCCTCTGTGGCGCACCAGCACTGACAAGACAAATTGACAAGCCGATGTGATTCAACGCACAGCAGAACCGATGCGATCGAGCTGAAATCGAGCGTCCCACGGTTTGTTCCGATGCCGACAGCTCCCTGGAGACCCGCCCAGGACATCATGATTTGCCTTTGCCTTCAAAGCCTGCTGATTGGAGGTTTTCACCTGGGACAACAGATCGCTGAGTCACCCACAACTGTCCAACACCCCTGGGACGAGGGTCGGCCGGCGGCTCTCTAGGCTGGCTGTTCCCCGACACAGTTCCGTGAATCCCAAACAGGTTGGGGCCTTGAGGCGGGCCGGAATCTATTTCGTTGTCGGATACGGCGGACTTGCCGTGATTAACAACAGCGGGATCGAACCCGATCAGATGTGGATTGCCTATCTACCACTTTTCGTGTTGGTTTATCTGTTCGCCCGCTGGGCGGATGCCAAAATCGCATCCCGTGGCGAAAACAAGAAGCCTTGAAACCTGAAAACCCCAGACCTTCAGAGGCGAAAGAACTTAAATGCTAATGATCAATAAATGACTATGAGATCCGGCTAACAGGACAAATTAAAATAAACTTCCGAATGAATCAAACCGAACAGAGAGTTCAAGGGGAGGTCGCAAACCACGACGCTGTCAGGCCTTCAATCAATTCAAGCCACATCCGGATCAGAGAAAGTCGAACTCGTCGTCAGATTCAGACGACAAGGCCTGCATCACCAAAGTCGAAAAGGGAATGGCAATGGCAGCAAGGACAAGAAGTTCCATCGACATACCGATCGTGAATAGGGCGATTTCAGCAGCCTTGGACGCAGCGCGTTGTACCGACCACTACGAATCCTGAATCCAGCCACAGCCACCGGAAGAAGCACGGGAACAGGCACCTGCTCCCCCATCACCAATCCTCGATCGCCATCGACAAACGCTGAGGACAGGGCTGCCATGCTCCCGGGCCCTGAAGCCCAAGGATCGGAGCTGGAGACTCAGGCGGGTGGTGAGTGCTGCACCCGATCGCGACGCTGGTCATGCAGAACCTCCAGTTGCTGATGCACCCCACGAAGCTGCTGCACGATCTCATCGGTGCCCTGGAGGCGACCCAGATTCAGGAGCATCGTCTCAATCGCACTTTTGCTGTTGATCAGCACGCGACATTCGTTGGTCCCTGGCTCGTAAGACATCACCACACCGATTCACAACGCCATCAAAGATGACCCAAAGCACTTCACCAAGACTTGGTGAGGAATCGCCACCAGTTGCAACATCCGTGTGCTCAGACCATCTGACGCCGATCCGAAGCCTGGCTATCGATGAGAGATCAGATCTGACAGCCAAAACCATGGAGCAGCCTGCAGTGCAAACTGACACCAATCGCCGCATGAGCATGGGGAGTCGACCGGAGAACGCCATCAGACAGACCATGGCCACGCTCCTAAGGCTGATGATCTTTGGCGGCAAAGTCCTCTATCTGTGCCTGCAGGCAGTTCTGAGCTTCATTGCCAGCCTCCTGCTGTTTATTCGCACAGCGCTATACGCCAGCAGCTAGAAAGTTCAGCCAACAGACAGCCCCGCAAAGGTTGTCAGGACCACAGAACTAAACTCCGGTCGATGACTGTTTCAATCACCCGGGCAATGACATGGTGGCATCCAGTTGTGATCGCCGCGGCGATCTGCCTGAACGCGTGCAGTCACGGACGCTTTGCAACACGAGAGGAGGCGCAACAAGCAGCCGCGCAATGGGAACGCCAAGGTGACATTCACAGGATCACAAGAGACGTTGAACGCACCGTGACCAGGCCGAAAACAACCGAGCAGATTGATTTTGACCGGGAAGCCAATGAAATCAGCTACTGGGAGTGCCTTGGCGAACGCGACGACACGATCACGCTGCCGGAACGCAGGCGGCAATGCGAGGACGCCATGGGCACTGTGGATGACACCGTGTCCGAGACCATCACGATCAACGAAACCATCGCGCTGCCGCTACGTCGCTGTCTTGACGATGGGTTGAAACGGGAAATCATCTGCCAGGACGCCCGCATCCGCGAAGGAGCGGAGCCCGTCAGCCGAGAGCAGCTGAGCTACGACCACAATCGCAGGGCCTTCAGCTACAGATGAACAGGCCAACACTCTTCTGGCTGCGTTTCACGGTCCTGGCCTTGGTGGTGAGCACATTGCTCCAGGCAGCAAGCAGACCCGAGCACCTTCAAGCGCTGAAACAATGCCGCACTCACCAGCTCGACAGCTTGAGGCGACAACGCAACACGCGCATCAAGGGCAGCACAGGATGCTTCACGGATCAGACACGCCATCGCGTCTGGTTCATCCATCAGAACCAGAAACAAACGCATTGGGACTATCAACCCGGTACCTACCAACCCGAGACCTGGCGCCAAAGACCATCAACACCAGTTCCAGGGGACATGATCTGAAGCCGAACCTCTCGACAACACACCACTGATTTCAGTCAAGCTCCCAGCATTCCGAACCATGGCTGGTCATCAGGCAGAGCATGTGCTGATCACGACTGATTAATCGATACGTACCACCATCAGCATCACTCGCGGCACGGGCATGGCTGAACGCCACGTCTCGAGAATCATGCTGTGCACGATTCAGCCATCCATCGTGCGTCAACACCTGTACGTCAAACATCAGATCGACTGTCGTTTGCGCCCTAAAGGTTGAACAGATCCAGGCGAACACAAGAAATCAACAGAATTGCATTGGATTTGATTCAGCTGAAAAGGCGTCAAGACCATCACGCAGTGATGGCAGACTGGGCAACGCGGCGATTCTCAACGACAGATTGGATCACACCGGCTCCATAGCCCTGACTTCCGAAACCAGAGAGCACCTGATCATTGCCTTGACCAATCAATGGGCCTCGTTGATTGCCGAGCAGTACGACGAAGGCGATTTCACCCCCGACGACTTTTACGCCGTTCGGCAACAGGAATCCGACGCCTCGCTGATTCTTGAGACAGGTGCCGAGACGGAGGCAGAGCTCAGAACCTTCATTGATGACTGGTTCTATTCGGGCTTCTGGACAGCCCCTTGATCGAGCATGGCAACAAAAAAACGCTCCTCGCGGAGCGTTATCGAAGCCAGATCAATCCCCATCGCCCGGCTTGTGCAGCACCATGAAAGGTGTTACTGCTGGAATAGTACACGCGATGCACCACATCTGGGGTGTGCGCTGATTCACTTAAGAGTCCAGAACGCAGCAAAGAGGGTCAGCTCTGTATCCGCTCGAACGCTGCATATGGGGTCGAACGGAGCTAAATTCTGCTTTCCCCATCACCCGGCCTGTCCACGCGACAGGTTTTTTTATGGGCGGCACCATGGATGGCGTCGCCGTCGATGAACCAGGAAGCCTGGGCAAGGATCGGACCCCTAGCCGTTTTCGCTGTAGTAGCTGGTCACTCCCCGCAGCATGAAGGCAACAGCAATCAAAGCAACCGGCATGCCCAGAGCCAGAGCGAACGCGACAGATGATTCCATGGCCAACCAAGCGGACTGATTGGCCCATCCCTAGCCATGGCAACGATCCGCTGGCAAGCGTGTCGACCCGTCGCACAACGAGCGCCCGATCAGACACCATCAACGCTCAGACTCGTTCATTCAAACGACTGGACAAGCGAGACAGTCCAGATCTCACACCTCGAGGGAGAAATCATCAAACAGGCCCGAGTCGATCAGAAGCCTGCGAGGAGCCTCAAGCAACTCCACGTAATGGGTCCAGACGCCTCGGGAGCGACCATTGATCGGTCTCCGGATCTGCACCACACTTGCAGTGCTCGACGCCATCGATTTCTTTTCAGGCTGAAGATAATCACTGCTCCAATCCCAGCCAAGCCAGTCGATCAGCCCGCGAATCTGCGCCTCAGGAGCGACAACCAATTGATCATAATGAATGGTATAAATCGACAGTCCATCAATTGACTTCCAGGCTCTCATCTGAGCCTCCTGCTCAATCAGCAATCGCGCCGAATCAAGCAAAGACGATGAATAGCCAGCGCCAGACGTGAAATGTGCTCGATAAACGGACAAGAGGCAATCCAGCGGATGCCGCCTGACATGAATGACCCTGCTGTCCGGCATCACGCAAGGCAGCCAAGGCAAAAAAGCAAAGTTATAGAGATTTTTGTCCAGAACAATTGAATCAGCCTTGACCTGTTTCTCGCCAAGATAAATTGAATCAACATCAACAGGTTGACCCAGGTCTGCAGAGTCAGCCGTGGAGAGCATCTCGATCACCTTGAGAAGCGAGGCAGTTTCGCCGAGCCTGACAAGGAGAGGATTGACCGAGAGAATTGATTCAATCAATGTTGAACCGCAACGCGGCATTCCAACGATGAAAATTTTTGCACTCGCGTTCCTGAAAATGGCCCCATCAAGGCGCGAGGGCACATCGCGATACTGATGGAACAATTGCAAATAGAAGTCGAGATTCGAAGGCTCGTAGCACAGACGATGTCGATTGCAATCCACAAGCGACTGAGCACTGAGGCGATAATCACCAAGCCGGTGGTGGCAGTTGGACTGCGCGGCATGGAACAGCGATAGCTCTCGATCAGTCAACGACGATGATGTGCAAGATTTCATCATCGTCATCAGATGACTGGCGTCATCCACCGACTCGAGGTTCAGGCTGAGTTCAAAATAAGACTCCACCTGGCCAGGATTCAAGGCAATGGACTGCTTGAAACTCGAGATTGATTCTTTGACCTGCCCTAACGACACAAAGACTCGCCCCAGAAGGTAAAGCGATTTCGAGGAGACAGGCTCGATCTCGACCGCAGCCCTGGCCGCCTCCAGGGATTTGTCAAACTCCCCCAGCAGCAGATAAATCGACGTTGCCAGGTGATACACCCGTTCATTCACAGGGGACAGACAACGCGCCGCTTCCACCTGATGAAGAGCCTGATCAAGCAAGCCAAGATCTTTATAGATCGAACCAAGAAGAATGCGATAGCGCACATCGCCTGACTGAAGGCGCACAGCATTGAGGGCATGCGCAAGTGCGGACTGGAGATCACCCGCCTCTCTCTGATACCCGCTCAGGTAGTAATGCAACTCGCCTGAGGCCGGTTTCTGGGCTGCGAGATCGTCGTAAAAGGCGATCAGCCTGTGATCGCAGCAGCCAAAAATCTTGAACACCTGGCGATGTGTGATCGCCTCGCTGGGTTCGATCAGAAGAGACTGCCTGAGGCTCAGGAGAGCTGAGGATGGATCATTGTGTTGCAGATGTAGCCTGGCAAGGCTCTCATGGGCCTCAAGACAGGAGGGTGCAAGTTTGACCGCCTGTTCATAACAGGACTTCGCACTCCGTCCATCAGAGCGCTCAAGATAAAAAGATGCCAGCCTTAAATACAGGCGATGATTCCCTGAATCTTTAGCGATTGCCTTCCGATAACACAATTCGGCTTGCTTTCCATTCCCCTGCGCCTGCGCCTGCGTCGCCTGACGCAACAAATTATCAACCTGTGACTGATTGCCACCTGAACGTTTTGACTTGGGACGAAGGCTTCTGTCTTGACGACCAAAACCAGCCAAAATCAAGAGTTAAATCCAGATCAGAGCTTAGCAGTTGAAATCAATCGAAGTTCACCGAAAACGCAATAACATCGTGACCTCGCGATTCATCACAGTCCCATGACTGGAACCGATCTCTGACACGGATCCTGGGCACCGGCTGTCCGTGGGATTGGAACTGAGCAGGAGACTTCACCCAGGGCCCGTGATCGAGGCCGTCATGACGCCGATGGGGCCGACCCAGCGATCAGCCGGCAGGGAAACGTCGCGCCGTCCGCCGTTCAGTCATGAGGTCAGGGATCGCATCAATCGGAGCATCGAACTGAACCCCGACCGTGAGGAGAAGCGGAGACTGATCAACCCAACGAATGCGGGCATTCACCGGCGCAGCCAGCGGACTCTCTGCACTGGGCTGATGATCACGAAAATCCAGGACGAGTCTGTCATCAACGGCGAGAAC
>JBGKDM010000090.1:0-16347 GCA_042954165.1 Synechococcus sp. | reverse complement strand
TCTGCTGCAGGAACGCGATCAGCTGCTCGACGCGATGGTGCAGGAGCTCAGGCAGCTCAAAAAGCGCTTCGCCACCCCCCGCCGCACCCGATTGATCGAGGGTGGCGACCATCTGCTGGCCGAAAAGGCTGCCAGCCAGCGTCCCAATGCTGAATTGCAGAGGCGTCAGGCCCTGGGTGCCCTCCCAACGGAAGGGCGCTTGCTGATTCAGGCCGACGGCCAGGTGAAGGTGGTGAGTCCCCAGCTTCTGGGACGCCTGCACCTGAACGAGGCGGCAGTGCTGGGTGACGAACCATCGCCTGCCCGTCTGATCCTGCCCATCAACCCGGCACCACCGCGTCTTCTGGCACTGACGGCCAGCGGACGGGTCGCAGTGGTGCGCTGGGAATTCGCCGGGCAGCAGCCCGGCGGACTTGAACGGTTCCTGCCTGCTGCCCTCGACGGTGACACCGTGGTCAGCCTGCTGCGCCTTCCCGCCAGCGACGACACCGAGTTGAGCAACCGCCTGTCGCTCGGCCTGCTGAGTACGGATGGCCGCTTCAAACGCCTCCCTCTGAACGACCTCCAGGACCTCTCGGGCAGAGCTGCCACGATCGTGAAGCTGAAGGAAGGCGTTTCCCTGCTCTGCGGTGTGCTCTGCGAGGAGGGTGGTTCAGTCGCCTTGGTGAGCGACATCGGACGGATCCTGTCACTTCCGGTGGATGACGACTGCCTTCCTCCGATGGGCAAGCTGGCGCAGGGACCCATGACGATGCGCATGCTTCCCGGCGAAACACTGGTTGGGGCCGTCAGCCGGTCCCCTGGATCGACAAGCGGATCGGAACTGCTGGCTGGAACGCGCTCAGGTGCTCTGGTGCGCCTGGATGGAGATGGCCTCAGACGCTGCCAACGCGGCGATCTCGGCGAGATGGCCCTGAGGCTTCCCGGCGAGGATGGAGCGTTGGATCCACTGGTGGCGGTCTGCCAGGCCACAGAGATCGTGGGCGTGATCACCAGTAAGTCACGGCACGGACGTCTGCAGACGGCATCCATCAGTGACGACCTCAACCACCCCGCTGACCTGACCCTGAAACCGGAGGAAGTGCTGCTTCAGCTCATTCCCCTGCTGACCTGAAGCAGGGGAGCTCAGGCGCCTGCGGCCGCAACGCCCGAAGGCTCGAGCATCAGCTTGCTGGAACGCACGGTCTCATCCATTGGGATCGGGTAGGCGCCGTCAAAGCATGCGGTGCAGAAATGCTCGGAACTGGCATGGGCGGCCTCCACCATGCCCTCTTTGCTGAGGTAGGCCAGGCTGTCCACCTTGAGATGCTGTTCAATTTCCCTGACGGTCAACCGCGCCGCAATCAGTTGATCCTGGGTGTCGGTGTCGATCCCGTAGAAGCAGGGATGGGTGACCGGAGGAGAGCTGATCCGCATGTGCACCTCGGTGGCACCGGCATCCCGCAGAGCCTGCACGAGCTTGCGACTGGTGGTGCCCCGCACGATCGAATCATCGATCACCACGACCCGCTTGCCAGCCAGCACATCGGGCAACGGATTGAGTTTGACCCGGATGCCTGCCTCACGCATGGCCTGCGTGGGCTGGATGAAGGTGCGGCCGACGTAGCGGTTTTTGATCAGGCCATCGGCAAAGGTGATCCCACTGGCCTGTGAAAAACCGATGGCCGCAGGGATGCCGGAATCGGGGACACCGATGACCAGATCGGCCTCGACTGCGGATTCCCGCGCAAGGATCTGGCCGATTCGCTGGCGATAGCTGTAGAGGGACTCGCCGAAAAAGCGACTGTCCGGACGGGCGAAATAGATCATTTCGAACACACACATCCGGGTGGTGGCGTCCGCCCACTGCTCACGCGTGGGCTCGGTCTCACCCAATCGGTAGGTGATCAGCTCACCGGGTTCGACATCGGCTTCATAGGAGGCACCGATGATGTCGAGTCCGCAGGTTTCGCTGCTGACCACCCAGTGCCCACTCTCCGCGTCGCCCAGACGACCGAACACGAGAGGACGGATGCCGTAGCTGTCGCGAAGAGCGAAAAGCTCGGTGGCAGTCCCGATCACAAGGCTGAACGCACCGCGGCACATCGCCGCGGCCTCGGTGATCGCAGGTTTCCAGTCAAGCCCGCGATTCACGGCCTGCTGGATCGCGAAAGCGATCAACTCGGAATCCGTGGTGGAGGTGAATTCGGTCAGACCGTCGTCGAGCCTGTCACGCAGCTCCGCAGCATTCACAAGGTTGCCGTTGTGGGCGAGGGCAAACGGCCCAAGCCGGGTCATGAGCACCACGGGCTGGGCGTTGCAGACCTTGCTGCTACCGGTGGTGGAATAGCGGTTGTGGCCGACGGCGAGGGTGCCGGGCATCCGAGCGAGCACGTCCTGGTCAAAGACCTGGCTCACCAGACCCATGTCCTTGTGAAGCCGGACCTTGCCTTCATTGAAGACCGCGATTCCGGCTGATTCCTGGCCGCGGTGCTGAAGCGAATAGAGGCCGAAGTAGGTGAGATTGGCCACGGGCTGACCCTCAGCCAGAACGGCATAGACACCGCAGGCCTCTTCCATCCGGTCGGGACGCTCTGTGATGGGCTGTTGCACAGGGCGCCTCGACTTCAGGGTTCCTTCACAATTTTGCATCACGCCCTCGCAGGCCATCACGCTGCCTCGATGCGCCGAGGCAGCGCATCTTCAAATGCGGACGCCAACGCCGTGACCGGGACGTCCAACAGGGGCGCTCCGTCCGCCACGATCTGCAGCTGGGGTCGTTCGACCACCTCACCGAGCTCCTGCACAGGCACCGCAGCGCTGGCGAGCAGGTCCTGCCACTGAGGCAGGCACTCGGCCTTGACCGACACAACAATGCGCGCCCCGCCTTCCGCAAACAGGCGACGGTCAACGCGAGCGTCGGACGCAGGCAGCCTGATCTCGGCACCCAGGCCTGCCGCCAGGGAGGACTCCGCCAGGGCGACGGCAAGGCCGCCGTCACTGCAGTCATGGGCCGATGCCAGCAACCCCTGATCAATCGCCTGACGGACAAGACTCTGCACCGCCTTTTCCAGCTCCAGGTCCACCCTGGGAGGCCGTCCGGTCAGAAGACCGTGCATCACCCCCTGGTAGCTGCTTCCAGCCAGGCCGACACGATCATCCAGAGCCTGATCAGCCGTGGCGCCGAGGAGCACGACGTGATCACCGGCCTGCCGCCAGGACAGACCGCACACCTTGTCGATATCGGCGACCATGCCGACCATGCCCACAACCGGAGTGGGATGAATCGGCATCAGGGTGCCGTCATCGGAACGTGTCTCGTTGTAGAGAGAGACATTGCCTCCTGTGACCGGCGTGTCGAGGCTGCGACAGGCTTCGGAGAGACCGCGACAGGCCAGAGCCAGCTGCCAGTAGCCGCGGTCCGTTTCCGGGGAGGGGAAGTTGAGATTGTCAGTGACCGCGAGAGGTTCCGCGCCGACGCAACTGAGATTGCGCGATGCTTCCGCCACGGCTGCCATGGCGCCGCGTTCGGGATCGAGCGCCACCCACCGATTCGGACAGTCCACGGTGGCGGCAACCCCGCGGACGGTCGTCCTCAGTGACGCCTCCCCTTGCTGGGGACGCAGACGGACCACGGCGGCATCAGCACCGCCGGACGGCATCACCGTGTTGGCCAGCACCTGCTGGTCGTACTGGCGATAGACCCAGCGCTTGCTGGCAATGGTGGGATCGTCCAGCAGGCGCAGCAGATCCGCCCCCCAGTCATGCTGGTCAGGCACCACGGGCAGATCGCTCTCCTGCCAGGCCCAGTGCTCCTGGATGTCGGCCGGTGGTTCCGCGATCAGCTGGTGATGGTTGATGGGGGTGTCCTCCGCCAGCGCCCGGGAGGGAACCTCGGCCGCCACGGCTCCATGCTGCAGAACCCGGACCACGGGTTCCTCCAGCACCCGGCCCACCACCGCCGCCTGCAGACCCCAGCGACGGAAGCGCTCCATCAGAGGCTCTTCGCGTCCGGCCCGAACCACGAACAGCATCCGCTCCTGGGATTCGGACAGCAGGTATTCGTAGGCCGTCATGCCCTCTTCCCGGGCGGGCACCTTGTCGAGATCCAGTTCCACGCCCACGTCGCCCTTGGCGGCCATCTCCGAACAGCTGCAGGTCAGGCCGGCGGCACCCATGTCCTGAGCGGCGACCACATCACCGCTCTGAAAGGCCTCAAGACAGGCTTCAATCAGCCCCTTCTCCAGAAACGGATCGCCCACCTGAACAGCAGGGCGATCATCCAGGGATGCGGAACTGAGTTCAGCGCTCGCGAAACTGGCCCCACCCATGCCGTCACGGCCCGTGGTGCTCCCCACGTAGACCACAGGATTGCCGACCCCGGACGCTCCCGACTTGACGATGTCATCGGTCTCCATGAGCCCCAGGGCCATGGCATTGACCAGCGGATTGCCGCTGTAGGAGGCATCGAACGCCACTTCACCACCCACGGTGGGAACACCAACGCAGTTGCCGTAGTGGGAAATCCCGGCAACGACACCTTCGACCAGTCCACGGGTGGCGGGGTCGTCCAGGGGTCCGAACCGAAGGGCGTTGAGCAGGGCGATCGGCCGCGCCCCCATGGTGAAAATGTCGCGCAGAATGCCACCGACACCCGTGGCAGCACCCTGGAAGGGTTCCACAGCTGAGGGGTGGTTGTGGCTCTCGATCTTGAACGCGAGTCGATGGCCGTCACCGAGATCGACGACACCGGCGTTCTCACCGGGGCCCACCAGGATCCTCGGACCTTCGGTGGGGAAACCGCTGAGCAGCGGTCGGGAGTTGCGGTAACAGCAGTGCTCGGACCACATCACACCGAACATGCCGAGCTCAGCGCGGTTCGGATCACGGCCAAGACGCCGCTGAATCTCGCGGTAGTCCTCGACGGTGAGTCCCTCCTGACGGAGAGCGGCATCCACATCGAACGACGTCGCCGAAACGGGGGACTGGGCCACAGGGAGGGAAGCAGCTTCTCCCAGTGTTGCCGACAGCCGACTCAGACCCAGGGATCGGGGTCGAACTCCTCCGGATGCCTGCCGTCTCGCCGCTGCGAGAAACGCCTGTCCCGGGCTGCCGGGTCCGGCACTGGCTGGGACTCCTGATCCCATTCGGACTCCTCCCAACCATCGAGGGGGTCATCCAGCAGGTCCTCCTCCCCTCCCGACGCGTGCCCGGACGGAGCCCCATCCCGATGATCATGAGCGTCAGTGGCCTCATCCCAGCGGTCCACCCAACCGGCCGCTCCATCCCAGGGGGGCTCCTCCAGCCAACCTTCCAGCCGATCGCCGGCACGATCACCGAGCTGCTGGATCTGGTCACGCCAACCGCGGGATCGACGCATCAAGTCCCGCCTGACACTGGAACGGGCCAGGGGCAGATCATCCAGGTCCTGCAGTGCCGTGCTGACGACACCGGGTTGCTGATCCACGATTCGATCAGGCGTCAGCCGCCAGCGGCTGCTACCTGGTAGCCGGGGATCACTGCGCGACACGAGGTAATGGAGAATCTCGCCGGAGGCGGGCACGAAGGTGAGATCCGCGATCTGTCCCAGACGCTCTCCGCGGGCATCGACCAGGTCCGCATCCAGCAGCGTGGGAAGTCGTTCCAGCGTGATCGGATCGGAGGACGCGGGCGGCCCCTTGACGAAGACCTCCTGATCGGAGAAACCACGGCATTGATCGAGCCGCCAGACGTCCCGCTCATTACGCAGGGCCGACGGGCGACTCACCCAACCCAGAAGACGATGCACCGGCGGGTGCATCCAGGCCAGAACACCAGGGCCATGATCCAGCCCCTGGTCACAGCGCACGCGATGGTGCAGCAGATCACTGAGCAGAACCTGATCGGGAAGTGCCACAGGGCCTGGTGTTGCGGGGGTCAGTTACGGATCTGAACGGGCATCACCAGATAGGTGAAGCTCGCGTCCTCATCGGCTGGCGTGAGGATGGCCGGTGTCGTCGGTGCATTGCATTTCAGGGCCACGCGCTCGCAGTCCATGGCTTTCAGACCGTCAAGCACGTAGCGAACGTTGAACGCGATCTGAAGCGCATCACCGCTGAGGGTGGCGGGCAGGGATTCCGAGCCACTGCCCACATCCTGGGCATCCGCACTGATCTGCACCAGACCGGCGGACGGTTCGCTGCTGATCCGAACGACGTTGTTGTGCTGATCAGCCAGCACGGCGACCCGTTCCAGCGCTGCCATGAACGGCCGGCGTTCGAGCGCGATCGTGCGCGTGAATCCATCCGGAATCAACTGGCGGTAATTGGGATACGTGCCTTCCAGCGTGCGACTGGTGACCATCTGATCAGCCGCCAGCACAACAACCTGACCCCGGTCATAGAAGAGGGTGACGGGGTCGTCCCCTTTCCAACCGGCAATCAGACGCTCCACTTCGCGCAGGGACCGGGCTGGCAGCGTGACCGCCAGGGCACCGTCGTCACCGGTGCCGCTGTCGGCTGGGGGGACCGAGGCTTCACCCTGCAGGGCATCGGTCACCGCCAGCACCGCAAGGCGGTGACCATCGGTGGCGGCGGCTTCCAGATCACGGTCCTGGAACCGGAGATGCACACCTGTGAGCAGCTGCTTGGCTTCATCACCACTGCTGGCGAACAGGGTTCCCCGGAGGGCCTGCACGAGGGAGGCGGCATCCACCTTCAGGGCCGTGCCGTTCTCCACCAGAGGCAGATCGGGAAACTCATCGGCCGGCATGGCACGCATCTGATAACTGCCGCCGAGACTGGTGAGTTCCACCTGCTCACCGACGTCGTCAGTGCTGAAGGTGATGGGCGAGTCAGCTGAAAGACGGGAAACGATCTCTCCCAGGAGACGGGCCGGCAGCGTGACGGCACCACTGGATTCAACCGATGCAGTCAGGGAGGTCTGAATCCCGAGATTGAGATCAAATCCCGTCAGGCTCAGCCGTCCTGTTCCGGCATCAGCGGTGAGCAGCACGTTGGCCAGCACCGGATGGGTGGGACGCGACGCCACGGCCCTGCTCACCAGCTGCAGTGCGCTGTTCAATTCGGATTGGGAACAGACCAGTTTCATGGGGTCAACGTCCCGTGCATGCGTCCTTGAGGCCTCCCACGGTTTCACAGGCTGGGGAGATGTGCAACGGGGAAGTGATCTCGATCAATCCGCTCCGGTCTTCGGGTTTAAGGAAGTTCTTTAAACCAAATCAAACAGCCGTAATAGGGGCTGGGGAATCTGGGGGAAAACGTCAGGATCGTCTGTCTGACAGGACATGTTGGTCTGACAGGGCTGGGGAATCAGTCGTTCGGCCTGCGGGAAACGCGGCGCTTTGCACAGGTTCCACAGGTTGAGGAATTCGGCGGGCAGATCGGCGGGGTTGGTTCGGGTGGTTTTTCCACCGCTGCTTTCCACGGTTTTCCGGCTTCGTCCCCAGCCGGTTTGTGGGCTGGTTCGGTGCTGGTGCGGGTGGCTTGTTCCCGATTGGCACGACCGATCGGCATTAAAAAACCCCCGCATGGCGGGGGTCGGAGGCGCTTGGGGAGGGGCGTTTGTGGCCGCTCCGGTTGTGGCGACGTCGGTCAGAAGCCCATCACCTTGGCCACCGTTCCCAGGTCAGGGGCCAGATCGGTGTGGAAGGCGGCGTCGTTGTTGGCAATGGCGCAGTCCGGGTCCTTCAGGCCGTTACCCGTCAGCACACACACGACTGTGGCGCCGGCAGGGACCTCCTCCTTGCGTTTGAGAAGGCCGGCAACGGATGCCGCGCTGGCGGGCTCACAGAAGATTCCTTCTTCGCCTCCCAGCAGTTTGTAGGCCTCGATGATCTCGGCGTCGGTCACATCCAGGAAGGCGCCGTTGCTGGCTTCACGCGCAGCGATCGCTTTGTCCCTGTTCACGGGATTGCCGATCCTGATCGCGGTCGCGATGGTGTTCGGATCCTCCACGGTGGTGTTGTTCACCAGAGGGGCCGATCCACTCGCCTGGAATCCCATCATCCGGGGCAGGCTGCGACTGCGACCTGCCTGGTGATACTCCTGGAATCCCATCCAGTAGGCCGTGATGTTGCCTGCGTTCCCCATCGGAATGCACAGCCAGTCGGGGGCGTCCCCGAGGGCATCGATCACTTCGAAGGCCGCCGTTTTCTGCCCCTGCAGCCTGTAGGGATTCACCGAGTTCACCAGGGTGACCGGGTAGCTGTCAGCCACCTCACGCACGATGTCCAGGGCACGGTCGAAGTTGCCGCGGATGGCGAGAACCTCCGCTCCGTAGACGAGGGCCTGGGCCAGCTTTCCCTGGGCGACATACCCATCGGGAATCAGGACGAAGGCCCGCATGCCTGCCCGGCGGGCATAGGCCGCCGCCGCTGCGGAGGTGTTGCCGGTGCTGGCACAGATCACGGCTTCGCAGCCGGCTTCCTTGGCCTTGCTGATGGCCATCGTCATGCCACGGTCCTTGAAGGAACCCGTGGGGTTGAGGCCGTCGTATTTCACATACACCTTGACGCCTTTGCCGATCCGCTCTGCGATCGATGGCACGGGAATCAGAGGTGTGGCACCCTCACGCAGCGTCACCACGGGCGTGGCGTCCGACACCGGCAACCAGGTCCGGTAGGCCTCGATCAGGCCGGGCCAGTCCTGCATGACCGGTCCGGTGGTCAGACGCCTGCGGAGGTTCTGGAGCAGAGACACCGGCGAATGGCAAGGAACCGCTGGAATCTAGGGCTCAGGGTTGGGCGTCCTTGAGTCCGTCGAGCGGTGATTCGGAGAAGAAGCGCACCAGGCCTGAGATGGACTGGGCTTTCTCGATCACGGCCATCAGGGCCGGGATGTTCACGGCCATCACATCGGTTGGGTACGCCTCCAGGAACTTGATCGCGGTGAGTCCACCGTCATCCACCTGCAGGCCGTTGATCACCGCAGCCCGGATGGCCGGAACGCTGACCTCCGGGTCCGGCACCTTCAGGGGGTGGATGATCCGTGCGACACGGTGGAGAATCACGTCGCCGATGCGGGTCGACATCAGGCGACTGGTGAGCACCAGGGGCAGGTTGAGTTCCTGGTTGAGCAGCTTGGCGACGTCGTCCGCTGATTGGTTGCTGAGCCGCAGGAGATCCTTCATCAGTCCGCGCGGTTGACCTGTGTCCGCCAGGTGGCGCAGGTCGTCCACGCTCAGGGATCGGCGGAAGGCCCCGCTGACGAGTGCCACATCGGCCGCGGCCTGCGCCGCCGGGGCGAGGGCGGGGCCGATCCCCGTGATCATCAGTCCGACGGCTGCTGAGGTCGCCAGAAACCTGCGCCGCCGTGACTTGCCTGAATCGTTCACAGCGGAGGTGCCCTCAGTGGATGACTGGGCGAAATTTAGGCGGGAATTCCGGCGGCCACCTTCACCAGTCGGACAACGCCACGTTCCGCAAGCCCCCGGGCCATCTGTGCACCCATCTGGCGTGCATCGGGCTCCCGGACCAGGCGGGGAAGACGCTTGAGCACGAGATCAGGGCTGAATCCCGGCAACTGCTGCAGCACCGCCAGCAGCTGGCGAACCGGTTCCAGATCGAGCATCGCGTTCTGTTCGATCTCCGCTGCACCCATCGAACTGATGGCGGCCGGCTGCAGGGCAAGGGGCAGGCGCCGGCCCAGGCGTTTCACGGTGAGCCAGCCCAGGGCATCAATCCTCTCCACCACAGCATCCACCAACTGCGTCCGCAGCATTCCTCCATTGGCGGAGAAGAGGAAGTCGAGAACCTGATCGAGGAGCGTGTCGAGGTCGAGCTGGGCCTGGCTGGCGGCACTGGCCATCAGATTTTCAAGACGGGCCCATCGGAACGCTTCCCCTTCAAACAGCATTTCCTTGAGGCTCTGCCGCAGCTGCGGGTCGGGATCCTCCATCAGGCGCTGGGCGAAGTAGGGATAGGCAGCTCCGAGGATCTTGAACTCGGGATCGACGCTCAGGGCGATTCCCTCGAGGGTGACCAGGGAGCGGATGATCAGCGCGTAATAAGGCGGCACCCGGAACGGGAATTTGTACATCACGCCCGACATGTCGTCGGTGACGCTCTTGAAGTCCATGCGATTCACCCCCATCTCCAATGCCTGGCTGAAGACGGATTCGAAGGCTGGAACGATCGGTTCGAGATTGACGTCTTCCGCCAGGAATCCAAGGGTGACGAAGTCCTTGGAGAGTTTGGAGAAATTGCGGTTGACCAGGTGCACCACCGCCTGAATCAGGCCTGTCCGGGACTCCCGGCTCACCTCACTCATCATGCCGAAATCGAGGTAGCAGAGCCTGCCGTCCTCCAGGGCGAGCAGATTGCCCGGATGCGGGTCGGCGTGAAAGAACCCGTGCTCCAGCAGCTGCTGGAGGCTGCAGCTCACCCCCACTTCCACCATGTCGTTGGGATCAATGCCGAGCTCCTTGACGGCCTCGAGGTTGGTGAGCTTCACCCCGTCGATCCACTCCATGGTCAGCACCCGTCGGCTGGTGGCATCCCGGTAGATGGTGGGGACGGCGATCCTGGCGTTGTGGCTGTGGAGGTCGCGGAATTTCTCAGCGTTGCTCGCTTCATTGAGGTAGTCCATCTCCTCGAACACGCGGCGGCCCAGTTCATCGATCAGGGCCACGAGATCGCTGCGGATCAGGCCGATGTTGCGGTTCAGCCAGGCGGCGATGTTGCGCACGATGTACAGGTCCAGCGTGATCTGTTCCCGCAGTCCGGGACGCTGCACCTTCACAGCCACCGCCTGCCCGCCCTTCAGAACGCCGCGGTGCACCTGCCCCAGGGACGCCGCTGAAATCGGATCCCGGTCGAGCTGTTCGTAGATGGCATCCACGGGTGCACCGAGATCCTCTTCGATGCAGGCCATGGCCAGATCGCTGTCGAAGCCCGGCAGCTGATCCTGGAGCTGGGCCAGTTCCTCCAGCAGCACCGGTGGCACGATGTCGGGCCGCGTTGACAGGGCCTGGCCCGCCTTGATGAAGGCGGGCCCCAGGTCCACCAGCAGTGCCGCACATTCGCGGGCCCGCGACCGGGCCCGGTCTGGATGTCTCAACAGGCCGAGAAGCCAGTCGGTGGCAAGACCCAGCAGCAGCAGTCCGATTGGGACCAGGGTCTGCCAGAGCCTGCGCAGCAGGCGCTGGGGATGGCCGGCGTAGATGCGTGTGATCGCGGCCGGGTCGTAGCTCAGCAGCCCAGCCGCTTCAATGAAATCGCCAAGTTCCTGTTCGATCACCGCCGGCATTGCCAGTGACCCCCTTCTAAACGAGCTGGGCAGCCGCTACGGTCAACCCGACGACGGGGAGCTGCCGTGCTGACCGGTCTGCGACTCGAGAAGATTGCTCTGATCGACAGCCTGGAGCTGGATTTTTCCGCTGGGTTCACGGTTCTGACCGGTGAAACCGGTGCAGGAAAGTCGCTGTTGCTCGACGCCCTCGACGCGGTTCTCGGTGGACTGCAGGGAACCTCCGCCTCCCGACTGGTGCGCAGCGATGCTCCCCGGGCTTGCATTGAGGCGCGATTTCAGCCAGGGACCGCGGCGCAGACGTGGTTGGAGGATCAGCAGCTGTGGGCCGGGACGGAGGAGGACCAGGAGGAGCTGGTGGTCTGCCGCGAGTGGCGGCGTCAGGACGATCGCCTCTCGAGCCGGTCCCGCATCAATGGCGTGGCGGTCAACCGTCAGCAGATCCTGGCGCTGCGTCCCCTGCTCATTGATCTCACCGTTCAGGGGCAGACCCAGCAGCTCGCAAGGCCCGGTCAGCAGCGCCGCTGGCTTGATCGTCTGGGCGGTGCGCCCCTGAACGCTGCAGCGGCTGAGGTGCATCGGTGTTGGTTGCAGTGGCGGGATGCCTCCGGGCGTCTGGATGATGCCCGGGCCCAGGCTGAGCAGCTGCAGGATCAGCTGGAGGAACGTCAGGCGTTGCTCGAGGACCTGGAGGCCGCGGCTCTGGATGACCCCGATGAGCTACGTCAGCTCGGAGCGGAGCAGGACCGACTGGTCCACGGGGTGCGACTGCAGGAGGGGCTGGCCCAGCTGATCGGACGTCTGCAGGACGGAGCTGATCAGGCCCCTTCCGCCATCGACCATCTGCTGGCCTGCTGCCATGAACTGCAGCAGATGCAACAGCTTGATGCCTCCCTTCAGCCCCTTGCGGAGCGCTGCCTGGATCTCGAGGCGACCCTGCGGGACCTCACCCAGGACCTGGAGCGGTACGGGTCTGGCCTCGACAGTGACCCGGCCCGTCTGAGCGAACTGCAGGATCGTCTGGCCCAGCTGAAACGTCTGGAGCGTCGGCACGGCAGAGACCTTGCGGGGCTGTGTCAGCTCAGAGATGGGTTGCGGGAGCAACTGGTGGAGGGGGGTGGTGATGCCCTGCTCGAGCAGCTTGCCGCTGCTGAGGCATCGGCACGGCAGGCCCGTGACCGGGCGAATGCGTCGCTGCGTGATCGTCGTCGGACCGCCGCTGAGGCTCTTCAGCACACGCTTCTCGACCATCTGCGGCCGATGGGGCTGGCCAATGTGCGTTTCGAGGTTGCCGTCATCGCCTGTGATCCGAGTGAGCACGGCGCCGATGCGGTGCAGTTCCTGTTTTCCGCGAATCCCGGCCAGCCGCTGGCTCCCCTTGCCGAGGTGGCCTCAGGTGGGGAAATGTCCCGCTTCCTGCTGGCGTTGAAGACCTCCCTCGCTGGCGTTGATGGCTCCAGTTCCCTGTTGTTCGATGAAATCGATTCAGGCGTGAGCGGTCGGGTCAGCGGCGCCATGGCCACGTTGCTGCGCTCGATGGCACGGCACCGCCAGGTCTTCTGCGTGACCCATCAGCCCCTTGTGGCCGCGGCCGCCGATCATCATTTCCGGGTCAGCAAAGCCGTTGTTGAGGGGCAGACCCGGTCACGAGTGTCCCAACTGCGGGACACTCAGGAGCGACAGGCGGAACTCGCGGAACTGGCGGGGGGTGACCTGGGCGAGGCGAAGGCCTATGCGGCGAGCCTGCTCGATCAGAACGCGGCCTGACTCGCTGAACGCCCGGTCTTCGTAGACTCGCGGGCTGCTGATCAGCGCTGCATGCGTCCTGCCGCCGCCAAGACGAAGCGCTCTGCGTCCGAGGAACCCGTGAACCTGAGCGGGGGGTCCCTCGAGGACGTGATCCGGGTGCGGGGTGCCCGTCAGCACAACCTCAAGAACGTGGACGTCACCATCCCACGCAACAAGATGGTGGTGTTCACGGGGGTCAGCGGCAGCGGCAAGAGCTCCCTGGCCTTCGACACGATCTTCGCTGAGGGCCAGCGCCGTTACGTGGAGAGCCTCTCCGCCTACGCGCGGCAGTTTCTGGGGCAGGTCGACAAACCGGATGTCGATGCCATCGAAGGCCTGTCGCCGGCCATCTCCATCGACCAGAAATCCACCAGCCACAACCCACGCTCCACGGTGGGCACGGTGACGGAGATCCAGGATTATCTGCGTCTGCTGTTCGGTCGCGCCGGCGATCCCCACTGCCCGCAGTGCGATCGGGCGATCCGCCCCCAGACCATCGACGAGATGGTGGATCAGATCCGCACGCTGCCGGAGGGCACCCGCTATCAGTTGCTTGCCCCCGTGGTGCGCGGCAAGAAAGGCACCCACAGCAAACTGATCAGCGGCCTCGCCGCTGAGGGATTCGCCCGGGTTCGCATCAATGGCGAGGTGCGCGAGCTTGCCGACAACATCGAGCTCGACAAGAACCACCTGCACAGCATCGAGGTGGTGGTGGATCGCCTGGTGGCCCGGGAGGGCATCCAGGAGCGTCTCACCGATTCCCTGCGCACGGCGCTCAAACGTGGCGACGGGCTCGCGATCGTTGAAGTGGTGCCCAAGAAGGACGAGGAGCTTCCGGACGGACTGGAACGGGAGCGCCTCTATTCCGAGAATTTCGCCTGTCCCGAGCACGGGTCGGTGATTGAGGAGCTCTCACCGAGGCTGTTCTCCTTCAACAGTCCCTACGGAGCCTGTGATGACTGCCATGGCATCGGTCATCTGCGCAAATTCACCGCTGATCGGGTGATTCCCGATCCTTCGTTGCCGGTGTACGCCGCAGTGGCCCCCTGGGCCGAGAAGGACAACTCCTATTACTTCTCGCTTCTCTATTCGGTGGGTGAAGCCTTCGGATTCGAGATCAAGACGCCCTGGAAGGACCTCAGTGACGAGCAGCGCGATGTTCTGTTGAACGGCAGTCGCGAACCGATTCTGATTCAGGCCGACAGTCGTTACCGCAAGAGTGCTGGGTACACACGCCCGTTTGAGGGGATTTTGCCGATCCTGCAGCGGCAGCTTCGTGATGCCAGTGGTGAAGCGCAGCGGCAGAAGCTGGAGAAATATCTGGAGCTTGTTCCCTGCGGCAGCTGCGCTGGCCAGCGGTTGAGGGCCGAGGCTCTGGCAGTCCGCGTCGGTCCGTTCCGGATCACGGAGCTCACGGCGGTGAGTGTCGGCCAGACCCTTGAACGGATTGAACAGTTGATGGGGGTTGGCGCCGCGGAAGGTTGCGAGCCATTGCTGACGCCCCGTCAGATTCAGATCGGTGACCTCGTGCTGCGAGAGATCCGCATGCGTCTGCGGTTCCTGCTGGATGTGGGTCTGGACTATCTCAGCCTGGATCGGCCGGCGATGACCCTTTCGGGAGGCGAGGCGCAGCGGATCCGTCTGGCCACACAGATCGGTGCCGGACTCACCGGTGTTCTCTATGTCCTGGATGAACCGAGCATCGGACTGCACCAGCGTGACAATGACCGCCTGCTGGCGACGCTCGAGCGGTTGCGCGACCTCGGCAACACCCTGGTCGTTGTCGAGCACGACGAAGACACCATTCGTGCCGCTGACCATGTGGTGGACATCGGTCCCGGCGCCGGTGTGCACGGCGGTCACATCGTTGCTGAAGGTGATCTGGAGACCCTCCTGAATGCGGAGGACTCACTGACGGGGGCCTATCTGAGCGGACGCCGGTCGATCCCGACGCCGGCGGAGCGGCGCGAGGCCGGAAGCCGCAGTCTCAAGTTGCTCAACTGCTCCCGCAACAATCTGCGCGATGTGAGCGTGGAGTTTCCCCTGGGCCGCCTGGTGTCCGTCACCGGGGTGAGCGGCAGTGGCAAGAGCACCCTGGTGAACGAACTGCTGCACCCTGCTCTCGAGAACGGTCTTGGCCACAAGGTGCCGTTCCCCAGTGGTCTGGGTGAGCTCCGGGGGCTCAAGTCGATCGACAAGGTGATCGTGATTGACCAGTCACCGATCGGGCGGACCCCCCGCTCCAACCCCGCCACCTACACCGGAGCGTTCGATCCGATCCGTCAGGTGTTCGCCGCAACGGTGGAGGCCAAGGCCCGTGGTTATCAGGTGGGGCAGTTCAGCTTCAACGTCAAGGGTGGTCGGTGTGAGGCCTGCCGTGGCCAGGGCGTGAATGTGATCGAGATGAACTTCCTGCCGGACGTCTACGTGCAGTGCGACGTCTGCAAGGGCGCTCGCTTCAATCGGGAGACGCTGCAGGTCACCTACAAGGGGCACACCATCGCCGATGTCCTCGAGATGACGGTGGAACAGGCGGCGGATGTGTTCTCCGCCATTCCCCAGGCTGCTGACCGTCTGCGCACCCTGGTGGATGTGGGGCTTGGCTACGTGAAGCTGGGACAACCCGCACCAACCCTGTCGGGGGGTGAAGCGCAGCGGGTCAAGCTGGCCACGGAACTGTCAAGGCGTGCGACAGGCAAGACGCTCTATCTGATTGACGAGCCGACCACCGGCCTCAGCTTCTATGACGTCCACAAGCTGATGGACGTGATGCAGCGTCTGGTTGATAAGGGCAATTCGATCATCTGCATCGAACACAATCTGGATGTGATCCGCTGTTCGGACTGGTTGATCGACCTGGGGCCCGAGGGGGGTGACAAGGGTGGTGAGGTTGTTGTCTGCGGCACACCTGAGGAGGTGGCTCAGCATCCCACCAGCCACACCGGCCGCTACCTGGCCAAGGTTCTGGAGCAGCATCCTGCTGATCTTGCCGTGCCTTTGGCGGCCTGATGGCCTGATCCGCGGCTGAACCGAGACTGCACGCGACAATCATTCATTTGAATCAATTACTCAATCAATAAATTAATTAATCAGTTGAATTTGATTGGTTGAAAATCATCGGCGAATGAGACCGAACAGATTGACTATCGCTCTGGTTTTTGTGTCTTGCGTTGACTTGATTGGATTGTCATGATGTGTTCACAGGTGCTGTTTTCGAGCGCGTGCACTGACGGACCTGGGGTGGGCACCGGCTCCCGGCGACCTAAGAGAACTCTTAGCTCTTTCTGGTTGGTCACCCCTTGCGCCACTTTTTCAAGTCCGTATCATTCATAGA
>JBGKDM010000089.1:0-22252 GCA_042954165.1 Synechococcus sp. | reverse complement strand
GTGGGATCCGGAGCCGCCGTCCATAAAAAGGAGGTGCTGCTGGACAGAACCCACGTGGCGCAGCCTCGCCACCAATTTCACCGCTTCTGGCTTGGCCTCACCCTGGGAGGCGTTGGTGTGTTGTGCGCCACCGCTTACTGGTGGGAGCGACAGCTCCCTGGAAGGCTGTCGTTGGCAATTCAACAGAACGATGCGATCGCCTGTCTGAAGTACAGCGAGCAACTGGCCGCCCTGCGCTGGCTTGGACAACGGGTCCCGAAGGAACAGGCGGTCTGTCGGCGCCGTGCAGCTGCTGAGGCATGGCGCAACCAACGGCATGGGGATGCGCTGCACCTTCAGGAACAATTGGTCAATTCAGGAGTGGGCAGCAGCGAAACCCAACGTGACGACAAGCGCACCCTGAAGGTCTGGAGAGATCAGCTGCGCGATCAGGCCCTGGATGCCTTCAGCCAGGGAGACATGGACAAGGCACTGGCGCTGCTTCGCCCACTCGAAAGCAGCGCCGGGGTTCCTGGAAGCCGTCTGAGCGACAGCATCAAGGAAACGTGGCATCGCAATCAGCTGGACCACGGACGCCTCGACAGGCTCGTCAGGGACGAGCGCTGGTGGGAAGCTCTGGCCGTCCTCAACCGACTGGACCATCCCTGGTGGCAGAGCCATGCCAGACCGCTGCGACTGACCGTTGAAGAGGCCATCAAGGCCCTCAGAGATCTTGAAGAACACCACAACCATGGTGAGCTTCCTCGCCACACCGTGTCCCGATCGGCTCTCGACCAAGCCGTGCAGCAACGGATTTCAGAAGGGCTGAATCCCTGGGATGCCTTCAGAACCGGCTGCGTCGATGTCGGGGGTCGGGTTGAGGAGGAAGGCCCTGAGAGTCTCTGCCGTCGTCGTTGAGGCTCGCCATGAGGCTCTGATCGGAGGCCCGGCACGCATGACACAATGCGGCTGAAGGCGTACTGGCTTATGCAACCCGGAGACAAAGTCGTCGTGTCCGCCAACGTTGTGGTTTACAACCACCCCCAGCACCGTGGAGAAGCTTTTGATCTCCAAGGCAGCACGGGGGAAGTGGTGAGCGTCCTCAATGAATGGAAGGGCCGCCCGATCAGTCCGACGCTCCCTCTGGTCGTGGCATTCGGGCGCTACAAGGCCCACTTCCGAGCCGACGAGCTCAGTCCCGAGGCCTGACTGTCACGGCAGCGAACGGGCCCTTACTCCTGACGTCGGAGATAGACCCCTTCCTCTCCGTCGGGATCCATCAGCCTGAGCTCGATGGTTTCAGTGCGACGCGTGGGGACGACGCGCCCACAGAAATCAGGCTGGATCGGCAGTTCTCGGTGGCCCCGATCCACCATCACCAGAAGCATCACCCGGCGCGGACGTCCCCAGGCCTGAATCGCTTCGAGAGCCGCGCGGATGGTCCGTCCAGTGAAGATCACATCATCGACAAGCAGCACATCGCGTCCCTCCACACTGATCGGCAGGTCTGTGGCCTGAACCATGCGTGTCCCAACACGTTCGAGGTCATCGCGATGAAAGGTGGGATCAAGGGATCCCTGGGCAAGCGCATGACCTGTGAGCGCCTCGAGCTGGCGCGCCAGAACCCTGGCGAGATAGACGCCTCGCGTGGGAATACCAAGCAGGAGCAGATCCTCGCTGTGCTCAACGCTTTCCAGCACCTGACTGGACAGCCGCTGGAGCGTGCGGGCCAGATCCTGGCCAGACAGAATCTCGATTCTTTCAGGTCCGGCAGAGGCAGACATGGTGCTGTCGCTGTGGGAGATCAGTGTATGGGCGATGACGTGTTCAAAAGCTGACCCGCCAGGCACCTCACTTTGGGATCGGAGGTCCTGGAGGTAACTTGAATCTGGAGAAGCCCTTAAGAACAGATAGCCCTGGAGTGCATGTGACGACCACTAGAGATATGGGGATCAGTCGGAAAACAGCAGTCGCCCCGGTGGTTCTGGCGATTCTTGACGGATGGGGATACAGAGAGACGGCAACTCATAACGCCATCCGCAACGCCGAGACCCCGGTGATGGATGCCCTGTGGCATGCCTATCCCCACAGCCTGATACAAGCCAGCGGCGCCCATGTGGGTCTCCCCGACGGACAGATGGGGAATTCAGAAGTCGGCCACCTCACGATCGGAGCCGGGCGCATCATCCGCCAGGAGCTGGTGAGAATTTCCGAAACAGTGAGAACCAACGCACTGGGGAAGACGGAAGCTCTCGCCGAACTGGCGGACTCCCTTCGATCCTCTGGAGGCACGCTCCATCTGGTCGGACTCTGCTCGGACGGCGGTGTGCACAGCCACGTCGATCACCTCTGTGGGTTGCTGCGCTGGGCCTCGGACGTCGGCATCCAACGGGTCGCTGTCCACGCGATCACCGATGGGCGCGACACACCGACCGAAAGCGCGTCGCGCTTCCTCGATCAGGTGCAGACAGCCATCAAGGACACAGGCATCGGGGAGGTGGCCAGCCTCTGCGGTCGCTACTGGGCAATGGATCGGGATCATCGCTGGGAACGCACAGCCAAGGCATACCGGCTGCTGACGGACCCGTCATTACCTGCACAGGCGGCTGATCCGAACCAGGTGCTCAAAGCCCGCTATGCCGATGGCATCACTGACGAGTTTCTCGAACCCGTCAGGCTGACCGATGCCTTCCTCCGTGACGGGGACGGCATGGTGATGTTCAACTTCAGGCCTGACCGCGCCCGTCAGCTGGTGCAGGCTCTCACGCTCGATAATTTCGAAGGATTTGAGCGGGACGAACGTCCACAGCTGAAGATCGTCACCTTCACGCAGTACGAGTCAGGACTGCCTGTCTCGGTGGCCTTCCCCCCTGAATCACTTGAGCACCTGCTGGGCCAGGTGGTGTCAGACCATGGCCTCAAGCAGTACAGAACGGCCGAAACAGAGAAATATCCGCATGTCACTTATTTCCTGAATGGCGGCATCGAGCAGCCGCTGGAGGGTGAAGATCGGCACTTGGTGCCGTCTCCAAGGGTTGCCACCTACGACGAAGCCCCTGCGATGTCGGCGGCGTCACTGACCGACAGCTGCATCGCCGCCATTGAACGCGGCGACTATGCACTGGTGGTCATCAATTACGCCAACCCCGACATGGTCGGGCACACCGGGGTCATGACGGCTGCGACTGAGGCGATTCAGACCGTTGACCACTGCATCGGCCGCCTGCTCGATGCGGTCGGACGGATGGGAGGAACCCTGTTGATCACCGCTGATCACGGGAATGCCGAAGTGATGCAGGGTCCGGATGGTCAGGCCTGGACGGCGCACACCACCAATCCTGTACCGGTGATCCTGGTTGAAGGGGAAAAGCGCAAGGTGGCTGGCCTCGGCAATTCAATCCGCCTTCGCGATGATGGCGGCCTTGCCGACATTGCTCCAACATTGCTCCAGCTTCTCGAGCTTCCCAAACCCGACGCCATGTCAGGCTCAACGCTGATTGAAGCGATCGAAGCCCCGACGAGCTTCAGCGCCAAACTCCCCCAACCCGTCTGAGCCGGCATCGGCTTCTTCTTCACGCGTCATGCTTACCTCCGTTCTCTCATGGGTCTGGATCGGCAGTGGGATTCTCCTGATCCTGCTGGTCCTGCTCCACAGCCCCAAAGGTGATGGCATGGGCGGCCTTGCAGCCAGCGGAAGCTCCATGTTCACCAGTGCAAGCAGTGCCGAAGCAACGCTGAACCGAATCACCTGGTCGTGTCTGGCGATCTTCATCAGCCTGGCGGTGATTCTGAGCGCCGGTTGGCTGGGCTGACACCAACTTCAGCCAGCCGAACCATCAGACCTAACGGTTGAGCACGACCATTGCTGTGCGCCGCCCGGCCTCCTCACGGAGTCAGCGACCTGGTCCAGGCTCCTGAAGACCGGAGCGCAGGAAAGCAACACTCTTCTGAACACGGTCAATCTCATAATCGGTCTTCACTTTCTGCTTCTCCAGGACCTCCACGCGCTTCAGAAGGTCTTCCAGGAGCTTGTTCTGAAGCGACTCCACCTGAACCAGTCGCTTCTTCTTGTCAGGGTCCGCCGGTTCGGCAGAGACCGCCCCATCCAGCACGGCACCATCGGTCTCCAGGTACATCTCAGCCAGGCGCTCGAGAACCTTGGTGTACTGCTTGCCCTGCCGCCTGCAGAGATCCCGGAAGGAATCCAAGACCTCAGGCCTGAAATTCGCAGCAAAAGCGCCAGGACGCGGCACAACCCAGAGTCGTATAGCCAGAACGATACGCCTCCACCCTGAGGTCCATTTCCCGCATCCGTGGTGGGCATTCCCACCCTGAACACCTCGCCCTCACTTCAACGCAGAGACAGCTCTCTGGCATAGAACCGCATTGCAACACCTAGGTGGGAGGCGTCCGGCATCGCTTACCCCCCGCTGACCTGCACCAATCAACAGACACAAAAATGGGGCACGGATGTGCCCCAGATGCGTTGCGGTACCTGAATGATCAGAGGGAAGAGGACCAACCCCTCCCCTCCTGGCCTCAGTAGTCGAAGTCGCCGCCGCCCATGCCGCCTGCGGCAGGAGCTGCATCCTTCTTCTCAGGCATGTCGGCCACGATGCACTCGGTGGTCAGCACCATGCCGGCGATGGACGCCGCATTCTGCAGACCGGAGCGAGTCACCTTGGCGGGATCAACAATGCCGGCAGCCAGCATGTCGACATAGTCGCCATTGGCAGCGTTGTAACCCTCGTTGAAGGACTTGGCCTTCACGTTCTCAGCAACGACAGCACCATTGACACCGGCATTTTCGGCGATGCGCATCAGAGGTGCGGTCAGTGCAGCAGCGACGATGTTGGCGCCGATGAGCTCCTCACCGCTGAGGTTGCCTGCAGCCCATTCCTCCAGGGCAGGTGCGAGATGGGCGAGGGTTGTGCCGCCTCCGGGAACGATGCCTTCTTCCACAGCCGCTTTGGTGGCATTGATGGCATCTTCGAGACGGAGTTTTTTGTCCTTCATCTCGGTTTCAGTGGCCGCACCCACCTTGACCACGGCGACACCACCGGACAGCTTGGCCAGGCGCTCCTGAAGCTTCTCCTTGTCGTAGGTGGAGTCGGTTTCCTCCATCTGCTTCTTGATCTGCTCGCAACGGGCCCCCACAGCCGTTTCGTTGCCCTCGGCAACGATGGTGGTGGTGTCCTTGTTGATGGTGACGCGACGGGCGGTGCCCAGCATCTCCAGCTTGGCGTTCTCGAGCTTCAGGCCGGCATCTTCAGTGATCAGCTGACCATTGGTCAGCACCGCCATGTCTTCGAGCATCGCCTTGCGACGATCACCGAACCCAGGCGCCTTGACGGCTGCAACGTTGAGAACACCACGCAGTCGATTGACCACGAGGGTGGCCAACGCCTCCTTTTCGATGTCCTCAGCGATGATCAGCAGAGGCTTGCCGGTGCGTGCAATCTGCTCAAGCACAGGAACGAGATCCTGCACCAGGCCGATCTTCTTGTCGGTGAGGAGGATGTAAGGCTCGTCAAGGACAGCCTCCATGCGCTCGGTGTCGGTCGCGAAATAGGGGGAGATGTACCCCTTGTCGAAGCGCATGCCCTCGGTGACCTCAAGCTCGGTCTCCATGGACTTGCCCTCTTCGAGGGAGATCACACCTTCCTTGCCGACTTTGTCCATGGCGTCGGCGATCATCCGACCCACTTCCTCATCGTTGCCGGCGGAAATGGTGCCCACCTGGGCAATCGCATTGCTGTCTGCGATCGGCTTGGCGTTCTCCTTGATTTTGGAAACCAGGAAATCAGACGCCTTGTCGATGCCCTTCTTCAGGGTGATGGCGTTGGCACCAGCAGCAACATTGCGCAGGCCTGCCTTGACCATGGCGTGGGCCAGCACCGTTGCGGTGGTCGTTCCGTCACCTGCGGCGTCGTTGGTTTTCGAAGCGGCCTGGCGGATCAGAGCAACACCGGTGTTCTCGATGTGATCTTCGAGCTCGATCTCCTTGGCGATCGTGACACCGTCATTGATGATCTGGGGAGCACCGAACTTCTTCTCCAGAACCACGTTGCGACCCTTGGGGCCGAGGGTCACGGCAACGGATTCGGCAAGGATGTCGATTCCTTTTTCGAGAGCACGACGAGCGTTCTCGTTGTAGATGATGCGCTTGGCCATGGGAGGCGAAACAGGGGTAAGAGTTGAAAAAGAAGAAAGGGGCCTGATGGGTCAGGCCTCAGCGGCAATCAGATCGGCAATGAATCCGACCTCTCCTGGGAACTGTCCAGCTCAGTTGACGACAGCGAGGATGTCCTTCTCGGACAGCAGCACGTATTCATCACTACCGAGCTTGATGTCGGTTCCGGCGTACTTGCTGTAGAGCACCTTGTCGCCGACACCGACCTCGGGAGCCTGGCGGCTTCCGTCGTCGTTGCGCTTGCCAGGTCCGACCTGAACCACTTCACCCACCTGGGGCTTTTCCTTGGCGGTGTCAGGGAGAAGGATGCCACCGGCAGTGGTCTCTTCAGATGCGGACACCTTGATGAAGATGCGATCTCCGAGAGGCTTGACGGTGGAGACGCTGAGAGAAACAGCAGCCATGGTTGTTAGCGAAAGCAGAAGCTGAGCGCGGCATCCGTGACAAACACAGATGCCATTGGCACTCAAGGTCGACGAGTGCCAACCTATGCGTCCGAGGCAGGGCTCGACCACCGCTGGTGCGTGCGGGTGACCGAACCGAGCTGAGTCGTCCATTGCGGTGGTAATCTTGCGCCGCTCAGGAAGGGAATGCCTTCAGAGCATTGTCTTGCTCCGTTCCCTCGAATTCTTCTCTCTTATGGCTGCTGCTGCTACCGCCGGTACCAAGGGTGTTGTCCGCCAGGTCATCGGTCCGGTTCTCGATGTGGAATTTCCCGCCGGCAAGCTGCCCAAAATCCTGAATGCCATTCGGATTGAGGGCAAGAACACTGCTGGTGAAGATGTTGCCCTGACCGCTGAAGTGCAGCAGCTCCTGGGTGACCACCGCGTTCGTGCGGTTGCCATGAGCGGAACCGACGGCCTCGTCCGCGGCATGGAAGCCGTTGATACCGGTGCTGCAATCTCCGTTCCCGTTGGTGAAGCAACCCTCGGACGCATCTTCAACGTTCTCGGCGAGCCCGTCGATGAGCAGGGCCCCGTCAACACCACAGTCACCGCTCCCATCCACCGGGAAGCCCCCAAGCTGACTGAACTCGAGACCAAGCCCAAGGTTTTCGAGACCGGCATCAAGGTGATCGATCTCCTCGCTCCCTACCGCCAGGGCGGCAAAGTTGGCCTCTTTGGTGGTGCTGGAGTCGGCAAAACCGTCCTGATTCAGGAGCTCATCAACAACATCGCCAAGGAGCACGGTGGTGTGTCCGTGTTTGGTGGCGTCGGTGAGCGCACCCGGGAAGGCAACGACCTCTACGAAGAATTCAAGGAATCCGGAGTGATCAACTCCGAGGATCTCTCGAAATCGAAAGTGGCCCTCTGCTACGGCCAGATGAACGAGCCCCCCGGCGCTCGCATGCGTGTCGGCCTGTCGGCTCTGACCATGGCTGAGCACTTCCGCGACGTGAACAAGCAGGACGTGCTGCTGTTCGTGGACAACATCTTCCGCTTCGTCCAGGCCGGTTCCGAGGTGTCAGCACTGCTGGGCCGCATGCCTTCCGCTGTGGGGTATCAGCCCACCCTGGGTACCGACGTGGGTGCACTGCAGGAGCGTGTTGCTTCGACCGTTGAAGGTTCGATCACCTCGATCCAGGCCGTTTACGTGCCTGCTGACGACCTGACTGATCCCGCCCCTGCAACCACCTTCGCCCACCTTGACGCCACCACGGTGTTGAACCGTGCCCTGGCCTCCAAGGGCATTTATCCCGCTGTGGATCCCCTGGATTCCACCAGCACCATGCTTCAGCCGTCGGTGGTTGGCGACGAGCACTACCGCACAGCCCGTGCAGTGCAGTCCACCCTTCAGCGCTACAAGGAGCTGCAGGACATCATTGCCATTCTGGGTCTCGACGAGCTCTCGGAAGATGATCGTCAGACCGTTGACCGCGCTCGCAAGATCGAGAAGTTCCTCTCCCAGCCCTTCTTCGTGGCTGAAATCTTCACCGGCATGTCCGGCAAATACGTGAAACTGGAAGAAACCATCGCCGGTTTCAACCAAATCCTCGCCGGTGAGCTGGATCACCTGCCCGAGCAGGCGTTCTACCTGGTTGGCAACATCGAGGAAGCCAAGGCCAAGGCAGAGAAGATCAACTCCGAAGCCAAGTGATGGAGATGGGGGTGTGAGATCGCACCCCCATCTGTGTCTCCAAGCCGTCCGTTTTCTTATACGAACCCAGGTTCATGTCCCTCACCCTCCGCGTGCTTGCTCCCGACCAGAGCGTTTTCGACGGATCTGCTGACGAGGTCATCCTTCCCAGCACCACCGGTCAGCTCGGCATCCTCCCGGGCCACGTTTCCCTGCTCGCAGCCCTTGATGTTGGGGTTCTGCGCGTCCGCGACAGTAACGGCTGGCAATCCATCGCACTGATGGGTGGTTTTGCGGAAGTTGAAGCCGACGACGTCACCGTTCTGGTCAATTCGGCCGAACTCGGAAGTGGCATTGACAGCAGCAAGGCGGCGTCCGAACTGGATGAAGCCAAGGCTGCCGTCACCCGCCTGGAGGGCACGCCTGCCTCGCCAGAGAAAGTCAAGGCACAACAGACCTACGACCGTGCTCGCGCACGTCTGCAGGCCTCCAAGTAACGCCGATCCCTCGGCAACCGACACAATCCTCTTAGCCGGAGACACAACTCTCCGGCTTTTTTGTGGCTGAACGAACGGCCAACAAACAGCACAGAAGGCCAAACACGGCAACCTCGGCCTCCACAGGACGGCCGTCGATCGGCGGCAGCGTCAGGCCTTAATCCACATCAACGGGGAGGGCCACCAAGGTCATCCTTGCGTGTGGCCAATCACGATGGAACAGACGACCAACCCAAGCTGGGCCATAAAAAATGGCCCGCCGAAGCGGGCCATGATGACGAAAACCTGACTGGGAAAAATCAGGCAGTACCGCAGAAGGTGACATCAGGAAACTTGAGTTTCGCCTCATCAAGGCTCTTGCCTTTGCCCTCTTCCTGCCAGTAGTTGATCACTTCGGTGGCCTTGTTCAGCACCTCAACGCGCTCGTTGTCGGTGATCCAGCTCTTGCCCTCCAGTTCACCCTTGAGGGTTTCCCAGGCATCCTCGCGAGGCCAGAAGAAGTAGGAGGTCAGGGGGCTGGGACCGCCTCCAACGATCTGGTCGACCGCAAGGGCAACGTTGTCAGGCAGCCAGAGGATCTTCAGAAGGAATCGCCCTTCATCCGCCTTGGGGGTGTATCCGGAAGGAACACCATCAGCGTCGATGGTGGCAGAAGCCAGTGCAGCACTGCCTCCACGCATGACCGGACGGCCCTCCTTGGCATCTTCGGAACCGGCCTCAGGTGCATCCTGGGGAGCGGCTGAATCGGATGCTGCTGCTGCGGTGGCGACCTCCTGGTCGGCCGCAGCGCCCTCGGAAACCGTCATGGTGTCAGCGCTCAAGAATTCACAACAAACAACTAACCTACCAGCCGCTCTCACCTCCCCCTGCCATGGATCTGCGCCTGTTCCTCGACAGTGCCGATCTGCAGGACTGGAAGCGCCTGTGGCCGAGCGGAATCTTCAGTGGAATCACCACCAATCCCACCCTGCTGCGGCGCGCACAGCGCTCCTGCACGCTGCGGAGTCTGGAGGAGGTCGCCGCTGCAGCGGTTGCCTTGCAGGTCCGTGAACTTCACCTCCAGGCCTGGGGATCCGATGCCAGGGCCCTGGAAACCTGTGGCAGGGCCCTGGCTGCCCTGGCACCAGGTGCGATCCAAGTGAAGCTGCCCCTCACGCAGGACGGGCTCAAGGCGGCGCGATCCCTGATCGAAAGCGGCATCTCCATCACCTTCACCGCCTGCTACGCAGCCGATCAGGTGCTGCTGGCTTCGGCATTGAAGGCGGATTACGTGGCCCCGTACCTGGGCCGCATCAATGACCAAGGACGCGACGGGACCCAGGAGATCCTCACCATGCAGAAGGCGCTTCGAGCCGTGGGCTCCAACACACGGCTGCTGGTGGCGAGTCTGCGGGAGCCCGGGGAACTGGCTGCTCTCGCATCGGGGGGATGCGACACCTTCACCATCAGCGCATCACTCGCCCATGCCCTGATGAACAACCCCCACACCGCTGATGCGGCACGTCAGTTCGAGAACGACGTCGTCGCATCCGCTTAATTTCAGACCCATGGCTGTTTCCAACCCGCAAGGCCAGGCAGTGCCGAAAGCCGTTCTCCTGTTTGACATTGATGGCGTGATTCGGGATGTGGGTGCCAGCTACCGCAGGGCGATCATCGAAACCGTGCATCACTTCAGCGGAATTCGACCGCTCCCCGCCGATATTGACGCCCTGAAAGCGGAGGGGTGCTGGAACAACGACTGGCACGCCAGCATGGAGCTTCTGCGGCGGCAGGCTGGCCATCACTCCGCGGATGCCCCCCGCTCCACCGTCAAAACTCCCACCCTCGAGACTCTCGTTGAGGTCTTCAACGGGTTTTATTTCGGTGGCGATCCAGACGGAGACCCTTCCGAATGGCAGGGGTTCATCGGTGATGAACCACTGCTGGTCAGCTCGGACTTCTTTATGGATCTTCAGGAGGCAGGGGTGGCCTGGGGCTTCGTCAGTGGCGCCGAACCCGCCTCCGCCCGCTTTGTTCTCGAACGCAGGCTCGGCCTGCATGCACCTCCACTGATCGCCATGGGTGATGCCCCCGACAAACCTGATCCGACAGGCTTTCTGGAGCTGGCCCATCAACTGCTCAAGCAACCGATGTCAGCGACCGCGCCACCGGTGGCCTATCTCGGTGACACCGTGGCGGATGTTCACACCGTGGTGAATGCAAGGCGGATCTGGCCGCAGCAAGCGTTCTTCAGCCTTGCCGTCGCGCCGCCCCATCTTCAGGCCGTCAGTCAGAGAGCGGCACGCGCCGGTTACGAGGAGGGACTGTCCCAGGCAGGTGCCGACGTGATCCTCAGTCAGACCTGTGAAGCCGCCGCCTGGATCAGCAACCTGTCGGCTCGTGCCTGACGAGCCGTTGGAGTCACAAACCGCGGGAGGGCATCAGGCCTCCATCGCAGCCGTCTCCTTCAAGGCCGCGGCCGTCAGCACCTCATGGCCGCAAGGCACCTCATCACAATCACGGACGGCAACATCGTCTTCAATCCGGATGCCGATGCCTTTCCAGCGATCAGCGATGACAGGCTGCCCATCCGGAATCGGGAGCCGGTCACTGATGTAGAGCCCAGGCTCAACGGTGAGAACCATCCCAGGTGCGAGGTTGACGGGGTGTTCTCCCAGCCGGTAGGCACCGACGTCGTGCACATCGAGCCCCAGCCAATGGCCGGTGCGGTGCATGTAGAGGTGTCGGTAGGCACCCTGCTCGATCACACCGTCAACCTCTCCAGTCAGCAATCCGAGCTCCAGCAGTCCCTCCACCAGTGCCCTCAGGGCGGTGTCGTGAACCTGTTCAGCCGTAGCTCCAGGCTTCACGGCGTTGATGGCGGCTTTCTGTGCTGACAGCACGAGGTCGTAGAGAGCACGCTGTTCCCCGGTGAAACGACCGTTCACCGGAAACGTTCGGGTGATGTCTCCGTTGTAGTAATCACTGAGTGAACAGCCGGCGTCAATCAGGAGGAGATCACCGTCCTGAAGCAGCGCGTTGTTGTCGATGTAATGCAGCACACAGGCGTTATCGCCACCCGCCACGATGGATCCATAGGCGGGTCCACGGGCACCGGAGGCCAGAAAGTGCTGTTCAATCACGGCCTGGATCTGCCGTTCATTGACCCCTGGGGCAGCAGCGCCCCGGGCCAGTTCATGTGCTTCCGCCGAGATCCTGCAGGCTTCCCGCAGGCGCGCGAGCTCCTCGCTGGTTTTCTGGAGGCGCAGTCGGTGAATCAGGGGGCAGGGAGCCACCAGGGCCAGGGCAGCGGCACCCGTTCTGGGCTGCCGATCAAGCTGGGCACTCCAGGCGTTGAGGACCAGCGGCTCGATCTTGGGGTGCTGACCGACGCGGAACGCGATTCCTTCCGCACCCTGCAGATACTGGGGAAGAAGCTCAGCGAGATCGTCCAGGGGGTGGGCGATGTCGGCTCCGAACGTCTCCACAGCGCCTTCCGTGCCCCAGCGACGGCCGGTCCACACCTCAGCGCCAGCTTCCCGAGGCTGCACGAAGAGAACGTATCGCTCGCCTTCAGGCCGATGCGGGAGCAGCAGGGCCACTGCATCAGGTTCATCAAAGCCGGTCAGATACCAGAAATCACTGTGTTGCCGGAACGGCCATTCACAGTCGGCATGGTGCGTGACCAGGGGGGCGGCCGGGATCACGGCCGCCGCCCCACCGAGGAGCTCGAACAGACGCTGGCGCCGGGTGGCATGACAGAGCTGATCGATCACGGCGGAGACAGGACGACGGGGTTCCGTCAGGATGGCAGGCAAAGCGTTCCGGCATGAGCACCGATCTGCTGATCCTGCTGTTGATGGTGGTGGTGGTGCTGGCTGGGTCCGCCCTCTGCTCCGGTGTGGAGGCCGCTCTGCTGTCGGTCAACCCGGTCCGCCTGCATGAGCTGGCAAGCCGGAGCAAACCGGTTGCAGGTGCTCGCACCCTGGCACGCCTGCGTCAACGGCTCGGGCGCACCCTGTCGGTCCTGGTGATCGCGAACAACGCCTTCAACATCTTCGGCAGCATGATGCTCGGCGGATATGCCGCCTGGGTGTTCCAGCAGCACCGTTTCAACGAAGCCGCGTTGCCGCTCTTCTCGGTGGCGCTGACGATTCTGGTGATTCTCTTCGGCGAGATTCTTCCCAAGGCCCTGGGCACGCGTCTGGCCCTGCCGGTGGCCCTGAGCAGCGCTCCCGTGCTCCAGACCCTTGGCGTGCTGATGCGCCCTCTTGTGTTGCTTCTGGAACGGCTGCTCCCGGCGATCACCGAGGAGAACGAGATCAGCACTGACGAAAACGAAATCAGGTTGCTGGCTCGCCTTGGGTCGCAGAAGGGCCAGATCGAGGCCGATGAAGCGGCGATGATCGCCAAGGTGTTCCAGCTGAACGACCTCACGGCGAGAGACCTGATGACGCCGCGAGTGGCGGCACCAACGCTGGCCGGCACGGCCAGTCTCCACCAGTTGCGCCAGCAGCTGGTGGACAACACGGCTCCCTGGTGGGTGGTGCTTGGCAAGGAGGTCGACAACGTCCTGGGTGTGGCGAGTCGGGAGAATCTGCTGACGGCCCTGCTGGAGCACAAAGGACATCTCACCGCCCTGGACCTGGCGGAACCGGTCGAATTCGTGCCCGAAATGATTCGCGTGGATCGACTGCTCACGAGCTTTCGGCGCGACAACAGCGGGGTGCGCGTCGTGGTTGACGAATTCGGAGGGTTCGTGGGTGTGATCGGAGCTGAAGCGGTGCTGGCCGTCCTGGCCGGCTGGTGGCGCAAATCCGCAGCACCTGGAGGCGGGTCTTGACCGCTGTCGACGCGACCACGCCCTCGGCAGCGAGCCTGGCGACGACGCTCCACTGGCTTGGGAGCTGGCGCGACGAGCTCAACCTCAGTGCCCGGGAGAGAAGCCTCCTGAAGGGAGGCCTGATCAGCCTGGATCGCCAGCTCCAACGGCTTCAGCAGCAGCAGCTTCGGGTGGCGGTGTTCGGTCGTGTCGGTGTCGGCAAATCAAGCCTGATCAATGCTCTGGTCGGTCGGGATGTTCTCGCCACGGATGTGGCCCATGGCTGCACGCGGCATCAACGCGCCGTGGTCTGGCCCCATGGAATCGCCGGCTTGGGCACGGTCGAGCTCGTCGACACTCCTGGGATCGATGAGGTCTCTGCCCCGGCCAGGGCCAGACTCGCGGCCCGCGTCGCCCTCCAGGCGGAACTGGTGCTGTTCGTCCTGGACGGGGACATCAGCCGCGTGGAACTCGAGGCCCTCGATGCACTGCTCGCGTGCGGAAAGCCTGTTCAGACGGTGCTGAATCGCAGTGACGCCTGGTCCGAGGAGGACCGTGCCGCGTTGCTGGTCAGTCTCAGCACCCGCATCCGTCATCACTGCGGGGCCGAGGCAGGCAGATGCGTGCACACCGCTCTGACCGTTGCCGCGGCCCCAAGGGAGGCCACGCAGTTGTCCGACGGGCGTGTGCGCAGCCAGGCTCGCGCACCGCAGATTCATCCCCTGAGGTCTGCGCTGGGTTCCCTGCTGACCGACCATGGTCAGGCGCTGCTGACCCTGAACGTCCTGCGTCAGGCAGAGCGGTTGCAGCACCAGATCGAAGCGGGGCGGCTGCGCTGCAGACGGCGCGAAGCCCAGGGGCTGATCGGGCGCTTTGCAGCCCTCAAAGCCACCGGTGTGGCGGTGAATCCTTTGGCGCTGCTGGATCTGGCGGGAGGGATGGCCTGTGACACCGCGCTGGTGATTCAGCTCTGTCAGCTCTACGACCTGCCGATGGGTGGCCCTGCAGCACGACGACTGCTGCAACGCCTGTCCGGCCACAATGCCCTGATCGGCGGAGTCCAGTTAGGCATTCAGGCGACCCTGAGCGGCCTCCGTCAATTGCTGCTCGCAGCGGCGCCCTTCACAGCAGGCCTCAGCCTGGCGCCGGCGGCGCCGGTGGCCCTCGCCCAGGCAGCTCTTGCCGTTCACACCACGCAGAGGACGGGACGGTTGACGGCCCGATGGCTTCTCGAGCAACGCGGCCGCGGGCGTCGCAGTCGACCGGTGCCATCGTCCGTGCTTCGGCGCCTGGCAGGCAGCGACCGTCAGCTGCATCGCTTGTTGCAGGACTGGCCGAACCATCCACAGGCCGCCGATCTGAGCGATGTGATGCCATGACCACGATCGCCCTGTTTGGCACCAGTGCAGATCCACCGACTCTGGGCCACCAGGCGCTGCTGGAAGGACTTCTCGATCACCATGACCGCGTGGTGACCTGGGCCAGTGACAATCCTGGGAAATGCCATGGGCTCCCGCTTCAGCAACGTCAGAGGCTGCTGCGCACGCTGGTGACGTCGCTCGCCGATCCACGCCTGAGCGTCGAGCAGGGACTGAGCAGTCCCTTCGCAATCCGCACGTTGCGGCAAGCCGCAGCGCTCTGGCCGGACGCCACGCTCAGTTTCGTCATCGGCGGTGATCTGGTGGAGCAGATCGTCCATTGGAAAGACGCCGATCAGTTGCTGCAGGGCTGCAGGATCACTGTTGTGCCTCGAGAGGGGTGGTCGCTGTCAGAGAACGGACTGGAATCACTCCGTCAGGCGGGGGCCGATCTTGAAGTGCTCAGGCTGAAGATTCCAGGCACAGCCAGCTCTCAGGCCCGACGGAACGTCGACACCAGCCAGATCCCCGTTGTCCTGCATCCCTTGCTCGTGGAGAACGGGTTCTACGGTTTCAGGAAGGATTCCCAGCCTGCCTCCCCTTAGAAGCTCCATGCGCATCGCTCTGGCCCAGATCAATCCTCTGGTCGGCGATCTGCCCGGCAACGCCGCACGCATCGCCCAGGTCTGCCGGGACGCCGAGATCCAGGGGGCTGACCTGGTCGTGACTCCTGAACTGTCTCTCTGGGGCTACCCACCCCGTGATCTGCTGCTCAGCCGATCACGCGTGGAAGCGCAGGACACGGTCCTCAGCCAACTGAGCCAGCAGCTGGCAGGGCTGCGACCGGACCTGGGGGTCCTGGTCGGTGTCGTTGATGCTGCCGAGGATGGGCAGCACCCCCGCCTGTTCAATGCGGTCGCCCTGATCCGCCATGGGCAGTGGCAGGTGGTGGGACGCAAACAGCTCCTGCCCAGTTACGACGTTTTCGATGAAACCCGTTATTTCCGACCAGCGGCAACGCCCTCGACCCTGAACTACCCAGCCGCGACCGGCACCTGGAAACTCGGTCTGACACTGTGCGAAGACCTGTGGGTTGATCCGACGCTGCATCGGCAGCGCCTCTCGGGACCCGACCCGGTCGCAGCACTCGCCAGGGAAACGTGCGATCTCTGCATCAATCTGTCCGCCTCTCCGTTCGGCCGGCAGAAAACAACCGTGCGTCATCAGCTCGCCCATCGGGCTGCGAAGCTCCTGAACTGCCCGCTGATCTATGTGAATCAGACGGGTGGCAACGATGAGCTGGTGTTTGACGGGGCCAGCTTCGTCTGCCTGCCGGAAGACGGCACCGCACCCAACCTGGCGCTGCAGATGCACAGCTGCCGGGAGGAGCTTGCGCTCTGGGACGCCGCAAGGGTGGATGAGGGGCACACCCCATCGCCCCCTGCCGATAGTCCCGATGAGGAAGCCCTCTTCCGGGCGCTCACCCTGGGGGTGCGCGACTACGCGCGCAAATGTGGGTTCAGTCAGGCGCTTCTCGGTCTGAGCGGGGGTATCGATTCCGCACTGGTGGCGGTCATCGCCGCCGCGGCTTTAGGGAGCGACATGGTGCAGGCGGTGCTGATGCCATCGCCCTGGAGTTCCAGGGGCTCCATCGACGATGCAACCGCGCTCGCCACCCGGCTGAACATCCACACCGGCACCATGCCGATCGCTGATCTGATGAACGGCTTCGATACAACCCTCACGCCGGTGCTGTCGGGCCCGCCGGCTGATGTGACCGCCGAGAATCTGCAGTCGCGCATTCGAGGCACCCTGCTGATGGCCGTGGCCAATCAGCAGGGACAGCTGCTGCTCTCCACCGGCAACAAGTCCGAGCTCGCCGTCGGCTACTGCACGCTCTATGGCGACATGAATGGTGGTCTCGCCGTGATCGGCGACCTCTACAAGTCCACGGTGTTCGCCCTCTGCGACTGGCTCGACAGTGCGGCATCCCTTCCATGTCGACAGGAGCTGGGCCTGCCGCTGCAGGGTGAGCTGGTGGGGCGGGCGATCCGAACGAAACCACCGAGCGCCGAGCTCCGCCCGGATCAGAAAGACAGTGACTCCCTGCCGGACTACACCATCCTGGATCCACTGCTGAAGGACCTGATCGAGGAGCGCTGCGGACGTGATGAACTGGTGCTGCGAGGTCACCCCACCACCGAGATCGACCGGGTGCTTCGACTGTTTCAGCGTTCTGAATTCAAGCGCCGACAGGCGGCTCCGCTTCTGAAGGTGAGCAGTCAGGCCTTCGGCAGTGGCTGGAGGCTGCCGATCGCGGCCGGCTGAGCCAGATTGAAAGCACTTCCTGTCAACCATGGCCCACTCCGTCCTGACGGCGCCGATGGCCACCATCGGAGTTCCGAGTGAAATCAAGGTTGATGAGCAGCGGGTCGCGCTGACGCCTGATGCCGTCAGGGATCTTGTGACCCAGGGCCTTGAGGTTCGGGTTCAGGGAGGCGCCGGCTCCGGCGCCGGCATCAGCGATGCAGCCTTTGCCGCCGCCGGCGCACGGATTGTGGAGCGCGAAGAAGCCTGGGCGGCCCACCTCGTGGTGAAAGTGAAGGAACCGCAGTCGGAGGAATTCTCCTTTCTTCGCGACGACATGGTGCTGTTCACCTACCTGCACCTGGCGGCGTACCCGAAGGTGGGCGAAGCGCTGCTGGCAGCGGGGACCACGGGGGTGGCCTACGAAACCGTGCAACTGGAGAACGGAAGCCTGCCGCTGCTCGCTCCCATGAGCGAGATCGCCGGTCGTCTGGCGGCTCAGGTGGGTGCCCACCTGCTTGAACAACCCCATGGAGGACGCGGCGTCCTGATCGGCGGCTGCACAGGCGTTCGCCCCGCCCGCGTGGTCGTACTGGGTGCTGGAACAGTGGGCTGGAATGCGGCCCGGCTGGCGGCGGCGATGGATGCCGAAGTGATGCTGCTCGATCGCTCCCCTGAGAAACTGCGCAGCCTCGAAGCCGACCGGCGCGGGCGCCTGATGAGCGTGGTCAGCAGCCGTGGACTGCTGGAAAGGCTGGTGCCCAGCGCGGATCTGCTGATCGGAGCGGTCCTCACACCGGGGGGACGGGCACCGACCCTGGTGGACGAGGGGATGGTGCAGCAGATGCGGCCGGGGTCCGTGATCGTCGATGTCGCGATCGATCAGGGAGGGTGCGTTGCCACGAGCAGAGAAACCACGCACACCGATCCAACCGTCACGATCCACGGCGTCCAGCACTACGCCGTCGGGAATATGCCTGGGGCCGTGCCGTTCACCTCCACCGAAGCGCTGGTGAGCGTGACCCTGCCCTACATCCTTGGCATCGCCGGCCGGGGGCTCGAGGAGGCCGTCACCGAACGTCCTGAACTGCTCTCGGGCCTCAACACTGTGCAAGGAGCGGTCTGTCACCCCGGAGTCGCGAAGGCGCTCGACATTCCCCCGCGTCACCCCATGGCCTGCCTTCGCTGACCGCTCTGAACAACGGGAGCACCGATGTCAAAGCGCTCTGCAGTAGTACCAGGCACCATCCAGCTGTCCACCGCGACGCCGGAACAGGGAGTTCTCCCGCAGAACTCCGCCCCTGCCGGCAGTCCGGTAATGGGCTTCGAACTGCACTGTGCCGTCAAGATCCTCCACATCACCACCGCGAACCACCTGGATCACAAGTCCTGTCCAACAGGTCTGTCGACAACTCTGTCTCAGGTCGCGACGACGCTCTGCGGGGGGCACGCCGGGATCTGGATGCGTCTCAATGAGATAGTCCACCTCCTCCAGGGCATAGGCGGCGTAGCGCGAACGCATCAGCTGCTCAGCGGTGCGGGCCAAACGACGACCACTGTGCAGAGGATGGCAACACACCTGATAGACCTCCCCGGAGCCGCAGGGGCACCTCTGCTGAAGCACCAGAGCCGCTGGCCCGAATCCCCGTGCCATCAGGACAGCTCCCTCAGAGGCGGCAGGGGACGTTGCAACGACGTCGACGCGATGCCCTCTCTGAGGGCCATCAGAAATCCGGCAGCTTCCAGGTAGGAGCGTGCGCGAAGACGCCGTTGCTCCACGCCCAACGACGCTGATGTGACCGCCAGAAGCGAGGGATTGTCCACCGTGATGAGGGGGATGTCGCGCTCGAGGCAGGCCAGCAGCGCCTCACCCCCGAGTGCGCCCTCCGGAACGACGACGGCGCCGAGATGGTCGGCATGGATCAGATCCGGCAGGGGCTGAACCGGCGGCATCACAAGATTGGGCGCACCACTCAGTCCCACAAGCACACAGGCCAGGAAGGTGTAAGCCAGCTCTTCCCCTGCAGCCCTTGGATCGAGTTGAGCATCGAGGGGCAACGGTGCCAGGGCCGGGGCATGGGCGCAGGGAAGCTGAAGATGGCGGACGAGCAGATGACTGATCACCGCTTCGGCCCCGGCCAGGGCATCAACGCCGCTGCCATGGCGGTAAGCCTCCAGGGCGTCACTGTCGGGGTCTTCTGGAAAACGAGCCACGATGGCAATCGCGGTCGCGCCTGCATCCCTCAGCCGCTCTCCTGCGCGCAGAAGGGCATCGGGCCGCGACAGGGTCCCCCAGCTGATTCCACTCTCACCCAGCTCCAGATGCACCCCAAGGGGAACATCCGTCGTCACGACAGGACCGATATCCAGTCCGAGGGTGGCCCGGCAGCCGTCGGCAACCTGCAGGTGTCGGAGATGCATCTCCCGCTCAATGCCGGCATCCATCAACAGACCGACGCGCTGCTGACGCACGGGATGGAGGCACCAGTCCCCTGCAACAAACCGGTCGAGTCCGTAGCCCTCCACGTAATGGATGCGTGGATCCCGCCAGTAGAGCGCTGCACCATTCATCACGTTGGGATGGGTGATCAGACACCCGGAGGCCGCAGCAAGCAGCCGGGCGGAAGGCAGCGCGTCGCCAGCGAACCCTCCGACCTCGCAACCGATCCCAGTCGGCACCAGCAGCAGTGTCGGCAGCGCGGGCTTCATCGCCGGCTCAACGGTCATGAAGGAACACTGCCTCAACCTCGATCAAGCGCTGCTCAGTTCCAGGGCGCAGGGAAATGGCTGTGATGGCCCAGCGAAGGGGGGTGCCGTGTCGGCCCAGTTGATCAAGAAGCCAGCGACGCAACCCGGAGGCGCCCAGGCCGTCCGGCCATGGGAGAGCAAGACGGCTCGACGCCAGCTTCATTTCTGGTATTGACCGAACTGAGCCTCATACAAAGCATCCTCCTGCCCAGCGAGGATGCTGAGGTCGGAGCGAGGGTAGGCAACACAGAGCAGGGCGAACCCATCGTCACGGAGTTCCTCCTTGACGCCCATCGCATCGGGCTGATGAACCTCACCGTCCTTGATCCGTGCTGCGCAGGTCGTGCAGACACCGGCACAGCAGGAACTGGGGATCATCACCCCGGCAGCTTCTGCAGCCGCGAGGACGGTCTGATCGGCGCGACCCTCGAATGAATGCTGCTGACCGTCGAGCTCAACGGTGATGGAGTAGGTGGACGCTGGGGTGTCGCTCATCCGTCTGGGGCGGTCCGGGAGCAGGCATCCTCTCAGGGCGTGGGACGGGAGCAGTGCTGCCAATCCTGAGGATGGGGGGACAGATATTCAGCGGGCGGGCCGAGAGCAGACGACGTGAGCACGAAATCAAAGCTCAGGGACACGCGAAGGACATCGGGATCCAGGTTTTCAAGAACGCTGTGATCCAGGCGCGACGGGAAGAACAGAAGCAGCCCTGCCCGTGGGGTGATCGTCCATTGACTCTGATTGCAAGGGTGAACCGCGTCGATCGGACCTCCATGGCCGACCGCAAGACCTGGCACCAGTTCGTTGAGTTGCTGGGGGTGGTGCAGACAGAGGTCACCTGCTGTTCCGCTGCCATCGCCGGTCAGGTAAAGCACGGCGCTGAGATGGGCATTCGGATGATGGTGCCGGCCCACAACCTGCCCACACTCGCTCAGAACAGGCCAGCAGCGCTGCAGATGCAGGTCAATCTCGCTGCAGACAAACCCGGTGGCGTCCAGGTACTCCCAGGCCTTCACGACAACCTGATCCGATAGAGCCCGGAAATCATCATGGCGATGGAGCTGCCAGATGCCATTGAGGTCACCGGTCCAGGCACAGCCAGGATCGGGATTGCTGCCGGCATCCCCCCGCAGCATCATCAGACTTTGCAGGCGAGCTGCCGTCTCCAGGGGGTCAAGCGTGAGCTGATCGGTGGCAACAACGGTGGGGAAGAGGGGGTGGAGTTGCAAGAAGCGTTCACAACATCAGCCTCACCATCCTGCAAACGCGAAGCCGAAACGCACAGACACAAAAAAACCGGCCCGTGACGGGCCGGCGGTTGGTCAAAGGGGAAGGAAATGATCAGCCGACGGCGGCTGCACCTCCAGCGACCTCGAGGATCTCCTGCGTGATGGCAGCCTGACGGGCCTTGTTGTAATCCAGTGTGAGCTCTTTGGCGAGGGCCTTGGCGTTGTCACTGGCGTTGTTCATGGCGGTCATCCGGCTGGCGAGCTCGGAAGCGGCGGATTCCTGCAGAGAACGCAGAAGCTGATTCTGCAGATAAAGAGGCAGAAGAGCGTTCAACAACTGATCGGGGCTCTGTTCGAAAACAATGTCCGAGGGCACCGAAGGCTGAGCGTTCTCCGGAGCGGATCCAGCCTCGACACGAAGCTGACCTTCCTTGGTGGTGAGACGGAAGATCTCATCATCAGCAGCCGCGATGCCCTGGGCATCCAGGGGAAGCAGCGTCTGAACGACGGGCTTGCAGCTCACGAGGTTGATGAACTTCGTGAAGATGATCTCGACACGGTCTGTGCTGCCGGAGAGGAATTCTGCGAACACCTCATTGGCGATCGACCCTGCCTCATCAGCGGTGGGGACCTGCTCCAGACCCGTGAAGGTGGCCTGGATCGGATAACTGCGGTTGGTGAAGTAACTGATTGCCTTGCGGCCGATCAGCACCAGGTCAACCTTGAAGCCCTGGGCCTTGAGCTCCTCGAAACGCTGTTCGGTGCGCTTGATGATGCTCGTGTTGTAACCGCCGCAAAGACCCCGGTCGCCGGTGACGGCGACGAGAGTGATCGATTCCACGGAGCGCTGCTCCAGGAGAGGGGCGTCAGCATCCTCGAAGCGCATGCGTGCCTGCAGGTTTTCCAGCAGGCGGGCAAGACGATCCGCGAACGGACGACTGCGCAGAACCTGCTCCTGGGCGCGGCGGACCTTGGCGGCCGCCACGAGACGCATGGCCTCAGTGATCTTGCGGGTGTTTTTGACCGATTTGATTCGGTCTCTGATCTCCTTGAGATTTGCCATG
>JBGKDM010000088.1:0-2494 GCA_042954165.1 Synechococcus sp. | reverse complement strand
CGGTGCCAACGTTGCTGACCGAAACGGACTTGTCGTAATCCTCGATCTGCTGTTTGAGGATTGCGCTGATCTCGTCAGGACGGATGGAAACCATGGCGGGTAATCCCTGGAGAGGGTTGGTAAGGGAGGAGCAGGAGAGAGAGTTTGGAGGTCAGCTCGCTTTCGCAAGCGCCAGACCGAGGCGACGGACCTGGCCGGCGAGACTGGCGTCGATGACCTGGGATCCCAGATTCACGACAAAGCCACCGATCAGGGAAGGGTCAACGGAGAGATCCATCTCAACGGAACCCTTGCCGACCATCGCTTGAACCTTTTTGGTGAGGGCAGCCTGCTGCTCCTCAGAAAGGGGTTGAGCGGTTGCAACCTTCGCCAGGGACACCTGACGGGACTGCCTGTAGAGCTCAAGGAAACGGGTCAGAACGGCGTCGAACGCGACAAGGCGCTGACGATCAGCCAGAACCTTGAGCAGGTTCATCAGGGAGGGCTTGAGCGAGTCACCAAGAAGACCGCTGAGGGCCTTTTTCTTGGCATCGGGTTCAAGAACAGGCGATGTCATCGCATCCCTGAAGGCCTCTGAATCAGACCACAGTGCAAGCAGGTCCTTGCACTGTGCAGCCACGTCGTCAGACTCAGACCTGGCGTCAGTGACTTGGAGAAGAGCTTCGGCGTAGGGGGTCGCCAGGGAATTCAACAGAGGCATCAGGCACCCTCCAGGTTTGAGATGGAGGCATCGATGATGTTGGCCTGAGCCTTGTCATCGAGCCGTGCGGGGAGATCAGCCATCACTTTGTCGATTGCGGCCAGAGCAGCCTGACGACGGAGCTCCTCGGTGAGGCGAGCGCCTTCGGCATTCAGATCGGCCAGGGCATCTTCCTTGAGAGCCGCCATAGCCTCAATGGTGCGTTGTTCACCGTCAGCGCGGATGGCAGCAGCGCGAGCCTTGCCGTCCTCACGAATTTTTTCAGCTTTCTGCTGAGCGGTCGCCAGATCAGACTGGGCCTTCGCCAGATCAGCCGAAGCGGTTTTCAACCGGGCCTCAGCATCATCCAGTTCCTTGAGGATTGACTGGCGCCGGCGATCAAGCATGTCCCCGAGGAAACCCTTGAGGAAATAAACCAGCACACCGATGACGATGGCCAGGTTGATCAGATTGGTCTCAAGGGGATTGAGATTGATCGCGAAACCGCCCTCGGCGGCGAAGAGATTCAAGAGGGTCATCATGAAACAGCCAGCAGACGTTGAATGATCTGAGCGCTGAGCTGGTCGACCTTGGACATCAGCTGGGATTGCGCAGCTTCACGCTGGGATTCGATCTCGCGACGCGCCTGCTCACGGGTGCGATTGGCCTCTGCTTCGGCAGCGGCGATGGCCTCGCGGTAGAGCTTGTCGACTTCCTGCTCGGCTTCGACAATGGCTGATTGCGCCGCTTGGCGGGCCTCACGGAGTTGTTCCGTCAGGTCAGCTTCCAGACGTTGAACCTGTGCAAGCTTCTGCTTGGCGTCGGCACGGCTGGTTGAGATGTAGCCCTCGCGTTCTTCGACGACCTTGCCGACCGGACGGAAGAAGAGGGAATTGAGCAGAAAGGTCAGGAGAACCACCTGAAGTGCCATCAGAGGCAGGGTGGCGTCGAGGTCGAAGAGACCTCCCTCCGGAACCGCCGCTTCAGCGAACAGAAGCCAGGTCATGGAAGAGGTGAGCTGGAGAGGAGCGAAAGAGTGCGACGAGAGTCAGATGGGGAGAGAACGTCGAGACAATCGACGATCGCTCCCCAGCCGTCATCAACCTGCGAAGGGGTTGGCGAACAGAAGCACCAGGGCCACCACAAGGCCGTAGATCGTCAGGGACTCCATGAAAGCCAGGGAGAGCAGCAGGGTGCCGCGGATCTTGCCTTCAGCCTCGGGCTGGCGGGCAATACCTTCAACAGCACCTTGGGAAGCGCTGCCCTGACCGATACCAGGGCCAATTGCAGCCAGACCGACGGCCAGACCAGCAGCAACGACGGAAGCTGCGGAAGTGATGGAATCCATGTTGAGTGCGTATGGGGGCGCGCCGCGTGGCGCTGAGCGAATGGAGCGGGAGTTAAATCACCCTGCGCAGGGACACTGTCTCTAAAGAAAGTGGGCCCGAATCCTGATGACCGGACCTGCGCGCAGAAGGTTTTAGCAGACGGAGGATCTAGGAGGTTGTCTGCTGATTAATGCGATTCATGCAGGCCTTCACCGATGTAGAAGGCCGCGAGTGTCGCAAAAATAAGGGCCTGGATGGCGCTGGTGAACAGACCCAGAAGCATCACGGGCAGGGGAACAATCAGTGGCACGAGGTAAACGAGCACACCAACTGCCAGTTCGTCGGCGAGAATATTTCCGAAAAGACGGAAAGAAAGCGAAAGAGGCTTTGTGAACTCTTCGATGATTTTGAACGGGAGCATGATGGGAGTTGGCTCCACATACAGCTCGAAGAAGCGAAGCCCCTTCTTGCTCAGTCCGGCATAGAA
>JBGKDM010000087.1:0-10903 GCA_042954165.1 Synechococcus sp. | reverse complement strand
GTCATGGTCAAACCCCCGTTTCCCATCTCGGCAATGCAGCGACGGATGATGCAGACGGTTGTCGGGGTCGTGCTGCTGATCGCGAACGTTTTGACCGCGTCACCGAGCCATGCGCTGGATACCTCGACAGGGGTTGGGCTGCAGGACAAAGCTCTGTTTCAGGAGCGGGTGGATTACACCCTCACCAACCAGAGCAACGGCGATTTCAGCGGTCAGGCGCTGAGCAACACATCATTCGCAGGTGCTGTGGGACGAGGCGCCGATTTCTCCGGTGCTGACCTTCATGGAGCGATCTTCACGCAAGGCGCCTTTGCTGATGCGAATTTCAGCAACGCTGACTTGTCCGACTCTCTGATGGACCGAGCCGATTTCTCAGGCACTGATCTCACCAATGCCCTGCTCAATGGAGTGATCGCTTCCGGCAGCAGCTTCGCCGGGGCGGTCATTGAGGGTGCCGATTTCAGCGATGCCCTGCTGGATCGTGACGACATGGTGCGCCTGTGCCGGGTTGCGGAGGGCGTGAATCCCGCGACAGGCATGAGCACGCGTGACAGCCTTGGCTGCTGATCGACCGGTCACGAGGTCCAGCCCCTGAGCTTTCCCGGGTTCAGCAGTCCGTCCGGGTCATGCTTCCGTTTTGCTGTCACCTGATCCCCATCAACGATGCCAAGGCCTCCGTCCTCCACCGTGATGACATGGGGATTGAACAGCACAGCCCCGAGATCACGGCAGTGCTGCATCAGAACCTCCAGGGACTCCTGACCGCGCCAGCGCACCAGCGGGAGAGCGGCCATCCGGGCGGCTCCCGCATGACGCACACCTTCGAGGTGCCAGAGCAGGTCACTTCCCCACCGTGCCGACAGATCACGGATCGCTGCCGACTCAGGCTGTGGCAGCAGCATCTGCAGATAGGTCCAGTCAGCGTCCCTCTGACGCAGATGCAGGGTCGTGTGATTCCAGCTCAGCTCACGCAGTCCATTGCCCTGCTGCGGAGTTTCAGGACCAAGCGATTGAAATCGGGCGCCCACAGCCTTTGCCAGCCTGCGGACGGTGCTGATGCCGTCAGGACTGACCAGCAACAGCAGCCGGTGACACCCCTGCGCTGAAGGGCTCCACGCAGGCAAAGCATCGACGATCTGCCGGTCCAGAACCGTACAGAGGAAGAGGTCAACGGCTGCCATCTGACAGCCCTGGGCCAGGGACAGGGCTGTGGACCAGTCTTCACAGTCGACGTACACCTCATGCCAATCGACCCGGGGTGCTGTGCTCAGGGTGAGGGCTGTGATGATGCCGTTGGTTCCATAGGCGTGGTTCAGGGCTTCGGCGCGCTCTGCATCCAGCTGCAGAAGCCTGGGCTCGCGCTCCACGGTCACCACCTCCAGGCCAAGCAGATGGCCGGGATCACGCAGAAACCCCCAACGGACGGATCCGATCCCCCCTGAGCCTCCGGCGACGAATCCCGCCACGCTGGCACTGCGCCAAGTGCTGGGCATGAGACGCAATTGCCGTCCATGGCAGCCAAGGCTGCGGTCGAGGTCCTTCAGGATCACACCGGATTCCACCTGAACCACGCCGGTGGAGGGATCGAGATCACGAACCGCGTTGAGCTCGCCCATGAGCATCACAACGCCCGCCTTCAGGGGAACACACTGCCCGTAGTTCCCTGTGCCGGCTCCTCGCAGAGTGAGCGGGACCGCCGCTCTGGCGCACGCTCCAGCCACAGCCATGACAGCGGCAACGCAGTGGGGACGGACGACAAGCTGGGCCCGGCAGTGGCGCAACAGCGGCGCAAGCACAGGCGAGTAGTCATACGCGTCGCGTGAATAACGCTCCAGATCGCCAGGGCTCGTGAGCAGATCCAGCCCCTCGGTTCCGCGCAGCTCAGCCTGCAGCGCCTGCAGTGACGACGGGGAGGTGTCCATGGCTGAACCGACTAATTGACGTCACTGTGCTGGATTTCGGCAAGCCCTGAGGAGGGAACGGATCGCCCCGCCACGACCAGTGCACGGTCAGGAGGAGCCGCCAGAACCTCAGTCCAGCTAGTCGCCTCCAGCACGATCAGATCAGCAGGGGCGCCGGGGCGCAGGACACCATCCCAGGACAGACCAAGCACACGGGCGGGTTCTGTTGTGAAAGGGATCAGGCCGAGGCGATCCCAGGGGGCCAGCTGGGCCAACGGCATCGACTGACCGATCAGAGCCAGCGGGTCGAGATTGCCTCCCGGAAACCAGGGGTCCTGAATGTTGTCGCCACCCACTGCCACGGAGACCCCCCCTTGCTGCAGCTGCAGCAGGGGGGCGATCGGTCGCACCAGAGGGGAGCGTCCCTCCTGCCGTCCCAGGAGCCATCCATTGGTGAGGGGCAGCGCGACCACAGTCAGATCGTGTCGAGCCATGCGTGCGACCACCTGCTCGAGGCGATGGTTCGACAGCAACGACAGGCTGCTGGCATGGCTGCAGGTGATCGGCACGGAGACCGGCCATCGATCCAATGCCTGGAGGAGCTCAAGGATCCCCTCCCCGGGACCGGATTGCGCTTCGTCGATGTGGAGATCGATGCCACAGGAGAGACGATCTGCGAGCTGGAGCAGTCGATGCAGCGCCTCCTGCGTGGCGGGGCCACGGCAGGGAGGCCCCAGCACGCCCCCGAGCAGTCCTCCGCAGGCAGCCACACGACGCGCCAGGCGCTCCCCTTCCGCAGTCGACCAGTGATCCACTGGCAGCAGAGCCACCAGTTGCAGCTCAACCCGCATCCGCCAGCGAGCCCGAACGTCCTGGAGAGCCTCCCAGCTGCAGTCAGCCCCTGGCCCCAAGCTGTCAATGTGCGTGCGAAGCGCCCGCAATCCGTGACGGAAACCCAGCGTCAGCGCACGCTCCGCACGGTCCCGCACGGAGGCAGCCGTGCGGGATCGGTGTTCCGCGAGATTGGCCGTCAAAGCGCCTGAATAGGTGCCGGATCGATTCGGCGCCTGGGCCCATGTGAACGCCTTATCGAGATGGGCATGGGGCTCCACCAGCCTGGGGAGAACCATGCGTTCTGGTGCAGACGAACCCTCCGGCAGTGGCCCAATGGACTCCAGACGACCATCCCGCCATGACACCTCAGCCGCAACAAGACCATCGGCAGAGGGGGGCTGCAGAGGCCGTTGACCAGACGCCAGTTCAACGAGACCACGCGGCACCCAGGCCCGTAGGCCCCCAGCACCCGCTGGAATCACTCCTCACCCCCCTGGTCCGATGTGGCTTCAAGAACGACGATCTGCCCTGCCAGGCCAAGCGACCGGATGCGGTACCGCGGGAATCGAACGCCAGGAAGAAGCTGCTGACCTCCAACGTCGGTGCTGAACACACTCATCACACCGAGGTTCACGCGGGAGCTGTGGTTGTGAACCAGAGCCGCAAGGCTCATTTCCTGGGCCGCCACCAGGCCTGGACAATCCTTGATCACCAGATGCAGCAGCAAGGGCAGACCTTGCTGTCCACAGAGTTCATCGGTCGCCAGCGCCACCAGTTCGGCACCGGCATGACGTGAATAGTCCGAGAGCGTCGGGTTCGTCACGGCAAGAGCGCCAGCTGAACCAAGCATCAAGAGGCCAAAGCTCAGGGATGCCGGTGAGCGCATTCGATGGATAAACAAGACCTCCCTCAGGATGCTGGAGACGGGTTGGTAGATTCTGAACGACGCGGCGGGCGTCGCCAAGTGGTTAAGGCAGCGGCTTGTGGCGCCGCCATTCGGGGGTTCGAATCCCCTCGCTCGCCCTTTTCATTACCAGCTCAGACTGCTCTGATTGCAGTGAGCAGTTGGTCGCCACCCATCCGAATCGGATCAATGCAGGGCAGCTGCAGGGTGTTCTCGAGGCTGCACATGGCATGGCGGGCCTCAGCCTCATCCAGGCGAGCCGTGTTCAGGGCGACGGCCCTGACCTTCGGAACCGAACCGGATCCGAAGGGTCGTGCGATGGAGGCCAGGCCTTCGCAGATCTGGATCAGATCGCGCAGAGGTGGCAAAGGCACCCCGGGGAGCCGGTCAAGCGTCGTCTGGCCCGCGCGATGGACCAGGAGAAGGTCGGTGGGCTGACTGCCCCGGATCAGGGGCAGCGTTGCCGTGGAGCCCGGATGGCAGAGCGACCCCTGTCCCTCGATCAGCACCAGGCCCTCCGCAGACAGATCACCCCCGACACCGAGCACAGCTGACTCAACGGCACCGGCTGCATAGTCCACGCGCACCGCATCCAGGGGCACGCCATGGCCGCTGATCAGGATGCCGGCCTGCCCCGTTCCCACAAAACGACTGCAGACGCCACGGCGTTCTGCAGCCTCGTGAAGTGCCAGGCAGGCGCTCATCTTGCCCACAGCCATGTCGGTGCCAACCGCCAGCACCCGTTGACAGGGCAGCATCGCCGCCCGTCCCTGCCCCACGCCGAGACCAGCAGGCTCCTGGCGCAGATCCCAGATCCAGCGATCCCGCCGCAAGGCGGCGGCGAAGTCTGGATCGGTCCCAAGCAGCGAATGCAGGCCACTGGCCAGGGAGAGACCAGCCCGCAGCGCCTCGAGAGCCTCATGACGAACGGCATCCGGCAGTCGCCCTCCGGATGGGGCAAGTCCAACCACCGCGACCTCGGGACCATGCACCAGGGCCTCCGCAAGGCTGCCGACCACCGGGACGGTGCGAGGGATGCCTGTGATCAGCTCAAGGGAACCGCCGACATGGGCCGGATCCACCACCGCCACGATTGGGCCCCGTCGATGGCGGAGCATGGCGAGGCCTGTCTTGCCGGTGAGGGAGTCGAGCCCACCGTGCTGCAGCAACACCACGCGGTCGTGCGGCCTCAGCATCGGCGTCACGGCTCCTGAGATGGGCGAATGCCAAGGCCAGGCCCCTCTGGAGCCCACTGCTGATCACCCTGCATCGGCAGACCGCGGAACGGGTCATCCACAAGATTCAGATGGCTGTCCAAATCCGGCCAGCGGATCCAGGGGAGCAGCTGGGCCGCCGCACCATTCAGGAGAGTGCTGTCTGAGTAACAGCCCACCATCAGATCGAGACCGAGATGCACAGCCACCCTTGCCATCAGTGATGCCTCGGTCAGGCCTCCGGTTTTGAGCAGCTTCAGATTCACACCATCGACATGGGGGGCGAGCCGCAGCAGATCCTCGAGATCCCAGCAGCTTTCGTCAGCCACCAGCGGCATGGAGCAGTCCGGCTTGAGGGCGGCGAAGCCGGCCGTGTCCTTCGCAGGGTCAGGCAGGGCTGCAAGCGGTTGTTCAAGCAGCACGACCCGGCACCGCGCCAGGTCAGGCACCATGGCCTTCGCCTGATCGAGGGTCCAGCCACCGTTGGCATCGACCTGAAGTTCCAGCAACTGCTGCTGGTCCTGCTGGCGTTGATCAAGAGCCTCCGCCACAGAAGCGAGAAGCTTGCGGTCGTGGTCCAGTCCGGAGGGGCTGCCGAGCTTGAGCTTGATCCGGGAGGCAGGCAGCTGTTGCCACCAGCGATTCAATCGGCGGAGAACCTGATCCACCTCTCCCAACCCCAGGGTGACGCTCGTCGCGACACGCCTGGCACCGTTGAGCCCCCAGAGTCGCCAGAGAGGCTCGGACACAGTTTGCCCGTACCAGTCCAGAAGTGCCAGATCCACCGCACATCGGGCCGGAGGCGACAACGAGGCCAACCGAGGGCCCAAGGCCTGACGATTGGCTGGATCCGTGCCCCCCAGAGACGGCAGCACTGCATGGAGCTCACGCTCAATTGCGTCAATGCAGTAAGCCCGGTGCCCAGTGTCCAGACCGCCAGCCTCACCGCGTCCGATGACGCCGTTGTGCTCCAGGCGCAGCTCAAGGTGCTCCACACCTGATGTCGTACCGCGACTGATCGCCAGGGGAACATCTTTCGTGAGGGAAAACCGTCGAAGGCTCCAACCCATGCCGCAACAACACCGGTCCTCAAACTGGCACAGACCCGCCGTGACCGACACTGGCTGAAGCCTCCTTTCTCCGGGCCTTCCGCACCGCTGTCAGTCTTGGTCCTTTCCGCCTCACCCTCCACAGCAGCGTCGTCGCCTCAGAGCGACCGTGGCAGCTATTGGATCACCACCTTCGGCTGCCAGATGAACAAGGCCGATTCCGAACGGATGGCCGGAATCCTGGAAAGCATGGGATACCGCGAAGCCTCAGCGGAACTCGATGCTGATCTCGTGCTCTACAACACCTGCACGATCCGAGACAACGCCGAACAGAAGGTCTACAGCTACCTGGGACGTCAGGCGCAGCGCAAACGCAGCAACCCCAATCTGACCCTGGTGGTAGCTGGATGTGTTGCCCAGCAGGAAGGGGAATCACTGCTGCGACGGGTCCCGGAACTGGACCTGGTGATGGGACCTCAACACGCCAATCGACTCGAGACTCTCCTGAACCAGGTTGAGTCGGGGCAGCAGGTTGTCGCCACCGAGGATCACCACATTCTTGAAGACCTGACCACAGCCCGGAGAGACAGCGCGATCTGCGCCTGGGTCAATGTGATCTACGGCTGCAATGAGCGCTGCACGTACTGCGTGGTGCCCTCGGTTCGTGGCAAGGAGCAGTCGCGGATGCCGGACGCCATCAAACTTGAGATGGAAGGCCTTGCCGCTCAGGGCTTCAAGGAGATCACCCTTCTCGGTCAGAACATCGATGCCTATGGCCGCGATCTGCCTGGGATCACTCCGGAAGGACGACGTGAGCACACCCTCACGGACCTGCTGCATTACGTCCACGATGTGGAGGGGCTCGAACGAATCCGTTTCGCGACCAGCCACCCGCGCTATTTCACCGAGCGGTTGATCGACGCCTGCGCTGACCTTCCCAAGCTCTGCGAACACTTCCACATTCCGTTTCAGAGTGGTGACAACGACGTGTTGCGGGCCATGGCGCGGGGCTACACGGTCGAGCGCTACCGCCGGATCGTCGACCGCATCCGGGAGCGGATGCCGGATGCATCCCTGAGTGCTGATGTCATCGTGGCCTTCCCTGGTGAAACGGATGCACAGTTCCGCAGAACCCTGGCGCTGATTGAAGACATCGGCTTTGACCAGGTGAACACGGCGGCCTATTCGCCGCGACCGAACACCCCTGCAGCTGCGTGGGACCATCAGCTTCCGGAAGCCGTGAAAGTCGAACGTCTGAAGGAGATCAACGCCTTGGTGGAACGATCGGCACGGGAGCGGAACGCCCGTTACCAGGGGCGCATCGAGGAGGTGCTGGCGGAAGGCCTCAACCCCAAGGATCCCGACCAGCTCATGGGCCGCACCCGCACGAACCGGCTCACCTTCTTCAGTGCCCAGACCAACGACGGACGAACATTCCGCCCGGGCGACCTCGTTGACGTGCACATCGATGCCGTTCGCTCCTTCTCGCTGAGTGGCACACCGGTGCAACGCTGATACCTTTGGCGCTCCTGCCAGGCCACAGGCCAAGCACCCATGCCCGTCTCTCCTGTACGCATCGGCCTTGTCTTCGGCGGTGCGTCCGGTGAGCATGCGGTCTCCATCCGCTCCGCCAACACGGTGCTCTCAGCGCTTGTCGACGGCAAGAACAGCGGGCGTTACGCCGTGTCTTGTTTCTACATCGATCGGATGGGGCGCTGGTGGCCTGATCAGACCGCCCGCGCGGTTCTGGCCTCCGGCCAACCGGCTGATGAGACGCAGTTACCCCAGCCGACGCCAAGCCCCGGACTGCGGCAGCTCCCGGATGGTGCCGACGCCGTTGACGTCTGGTACCCGGTGCTGCACGGCCCCAACGGCGAAGACGGCACGATTCAGGGGCTGTTCACTCTGATGCAAAAGCCCTACGTGGGGGCTGGAGTTCTGGGTTCAGCGGTCGCCATGGACAAACTGGCGATGAAAGCGGCATTCGCGGCCGCAGGCCTTGCCCAGGTTCCCTACGTGGGTCTTGAGGCTGGCGATCTGCGCCAGGCGACGACGCGTGACACGCTGATTCAGCGCATTGAGCAGGAACTCGGCTACCCCTGTTTCGTGAAACCGGCCAACCTTGGATCTTCCGTCGGGATCAGCAAAGCTCTTGATCGGGAGCAACTTCTTGCAGGTCTCGAAGCAGCAGCGCGGCTCGATCCCCGTCTCGTGGTCGAACAGGGGGTAAAAGCGCGCGAGCTGGAATGCGCGGTCCTCGGCAAACGGACCCTGAAGGCGTCCCTGGTCGGCGAGATCCGTTTCGACGCGGACTGGTACGACTACACCACCAAGTACAGCGATGGGCTCAGCACCACCCTGATCCCGGCGCCGATCCCGGACACACTCCAGGATCAGATTCAGGCCATGGCACTCGACGCCTGCAGGGCACTCTGTGTCAGCGGGATGGCCAGAGTCGACTTCTTCTACGACGACGGTCGACAGATGCTGTGGATCAATGAAATCAATACCCTGCCTGGCTTCACCTCCCTGAGCATGTACCCGATGTTGTGGAAAGCGAGCGGGATCACGATCGAAGATCTGGTGGCGCAGTTGGTTGAGAGCGCGCGAGAATAGGGAACGATTCGGACGGCTCACAAGGCCTCGATCATGCTTCACGGCTTGCTCTGGTTTCCCCTGCTCCTGGTCTTTGTGCTGCTGGCCGCGCTCGGTTGGCTGGAACGCAGACGCCAAACACTTTTCCGCGATTGGTCCAGAGGGTCGGAAATCGCAAAGCTCGATGGGTGCGGAGCCGCGCGTGTGAAGGATGGGCAGCTCACATGGAGCCGCTTCACCGCTGGGAAATTCGAACAGCAGGGCCAGTTCGAGATCAAGACCCTGGAGATGGTTGAGCTGATGGCGCTTGCTTCCGGTGAAGCACCTCTGGCCAATGAATCCCAGGGACAGTGCCGATTGCGCCTGATCGGCGGTGCACGCCAGATGGACGTTCCCTTCTCCGACGCTGACCGAGCTCGCGGCTGGATCGATCAGCTGATGTCCACGGCCCGCTGCGATCTGTGAGCCGGGGTCGCAATCCTGGAAGCACAGCCCCCTTGCCACCGGGAGTGGAACGCCGCAGACGTCTGCGCCTGGAACGTCGCCGCGACTTTCTGATTCAGTCCTGGCGCTTTTCAATCCTGGGGCTCTCAGCCACCGCCCTTGGATGGATTCTTCTGAGCCAGGGATGGACCCTGCGCAACAGCGACCAGCTGACTGTGGAGGGCAGTGAGCATCTCAGGCGTGACGCAGTGATCCGAGGGGGAAACCTGACGTTCCCACTTGCACTTCTGAGCCTGCAACCCCGCGAACTGGAGCAGGTTCTTCTCGAAGCCCTGCCTGTGCAAGCTGTCTCAGTGCAGCGCAGACTGCTGCCCCCTGGGCTGTTCATTGAACTGGAGGACAGACGGCCTTTGGCATCGGCCACCCGGCAAGGTCCGCGAGGCCTAGAGCGCGGACTTGTGGACCATCGCGGTGAGTGGATGCCCCGCTCCGCCATCGAACAAGGCGCGATGCCGGAAACCGAGATTGAAGTCAGGGGATGGACAGCAGGCAAGAGGGGCCTTCTTGAGGTTGTGCTGAATCAACGGGATCGCCTCGGTAGCCAACTGCAGACGGTTGACCTTGAAGCGGATGGGTCGTTGACCCTGCGCACCGCGGCCCTGGGCCTGGTGCGTCTGGGGCAAGACCCACGACTCCTTGCTCAACAACTGACGACGATCAGTCAGCTCAGCAGCAGCCTTCCCTCCAATCTCCGCACTCAGCCCGGAGGCAGCATCGATCTCAGCGATCCACGCAAACCGGAATTGCTGCTTCCCGAGCCTTCCAAGTCCAAGCAAGCCAACAAGAACCAGCCGAAAACAAGCGAACCCTGACGCTGTGTTGCGGATTCCTGAGGAATCCACAAGTCTGTCCCAAATAAAAGGCGGTGATCTCCCGCAACGACATAATGCAGCCACAGCTCAACGGCAAGGCCACAACAATGGAGATGCCCCCTCAGCAATCAGCAAGTCCTGAAGTCAGCGGCATTCTTCCCAGTCAGTCAGCTCGCATCGAGGTCATCGGCGTTGGCGGCGGTGGCAGCAATGCGGTCAACCGCATGATTCAGAGCGATCTCGAAGGGGTTGGCTACAGCGTCCTCAACACCGATGCCCAGGCTCTGCTTCAGTCCGCCTCCCAGAACAGGGTTCAGCTGGGACAGACCCTGACCCGAGGGCTTGGAGCTGGTGGCAACCCCAGCATCGGCCAGAAAGCCGCCGAGGAATCCAGAGCTGATCTGCAGCAGGCTCTGCAGGGAACCGATCTTGTGTTCATTGCCGCAGGCATGGGAGGGGGCACAGGGACAGGCGCCGCTCCTGTGGTGGCGGAAGTGGCCAAGGAAAGCGGAGCTCTCACCGTTGGCATCGTCACGAAGCCCTTCAGCTTCGAAGGACGCCGCCGCATGCGTCAGGCCGATGAGGGGATTGCCCGTCTTGCCGAGCACGTTGACACCTTGATTGTGATCCCGAACGATCGCCTCCGAGATGCCATCGGTGGTGCACCGCTTCAGGAGGCGTTCCGCAGCGCCGACGACGTGCTTCGCATGGGCGTCAAGGGAATCAGCGACATCATCACCTGTCCTGGGCTGGTCAACGTTGACTTCGCTGACGTGCGATCCGTGATGACCGAAGCAGGCACCGCGCTGCTGGGGATTGGTGTCGGCTCCGGCCGCTCAAGGGCGATCGAAGCGGCGCAAAGCGCGATCAACAGCCCCCTGCTTGAAGCAGCCCGCATTGATGGCGCCAAAGGCTGTGTGATCAACATCAGCGGTGGACGCGACATGACGCTCGAAGACATGACGTCGGCGTCCGAGGTGATCTACGACGTGGTCGATCCAGAGGCGAACATCATTGTTGGCGCCGTGGTTGACGAACGTCTGGAGGGGGAGATTCACGTCACGGTGATTGCAACCGGCTTCGAGAACGG
>JBGKDM010000086.1:0-7124 GCA_042954165.1 Synechococcus sp. | reverse complement strand
CTCAGACGTCAAAGCCGGACGTGATCGCATCAGGTTCAAAGCCGTCAGAAACAAACCAACACCGAACAACGTGCCGAGAGCCCAGACGCTGTCGCTTGGCCACTCAAGCACCAGCAGCACACCGAGCAGCGAAGTGATCAGACCATCGAGCAGGGTGACGACCGCAGCGGCTCCGGATGTGCTGGCTGCCGCGGCCAGCTCCATCACACCATTCACCAGCAGCACCACACCCGCGAGCAGGGTGAGGCTGATCGCGCTGTCGATCGGATCGATGACGACCCAGAGCGCCGCTGCGCAGTAGATCACTCCGGAGAGGCCCCACAAGACCTTGGCTGCGTCGTGACCTGAACCGGCAAGCCGAAGAAACTGACCGACACCGGCGGCGAAGGCCACCCCGGCAAGCGCAAGGGTGAGCAGGGTGGCGGACACCAATGGCAGCAGAATCGCAGCCACCGAAGCGACCATAAGCAAAGCTGCAGCCAGCACACGCTTGGTAGGCATCGGATGGAACGAGCAGGTGGAGGCTGAAGCTTAGGAACGTTGCCCTCGCCGGATCACCAACCGGTTGAGCACCTGCATGCCGCCATTAATCAGCAGGTTGAGAACAAGGAAGCTGACCAGCAGCAGCAGAAATCCCTCAATGGCCCGACCGGTCTGGGTGATGGTCGTGTCACTGACCGCGTAGAGGTCGGCGTAACCGACAGCAATGGCCAGCGTGCTGTTCTTGGCAAGGTTGAGGTATTGGCTGCTGAGGCCCGGAAGAATGGCGGGCAGGGCCTGGGGGAGCACCACCCGCCGCAGTCCCATCGGTTCCGGCAGGCCGAGGCTCCGAAATGCCTCCCATTGACCTCGGGGAACAGCATCGAGCCCGCCGCGGACCACCTCAGCGATCGACGCGCCGGTGAACACGCTCAGACCGATCAGCACCGCAGTGAATTCAACGCTGAGATGCACACCGAGAAATCCGATTCCCTTGTTGGTGAAACGGACGAGGGAGTCCAGGGGAAAGGGATTCGTCGACGGCAGACCGAGCAGAGCCACGAAATACCAGAACAAGAGCTGCAGGAGCAGGGGAACCTGACGGACCAGACCCACATACGCCGCCGCGAGCTGACGGAGGAATGGATTGATGCTGCGCCGCGCTGCTCCAGCGAGAACCCCGAGGACGGTCGCGGTGATCAAGCCAGCCACAATCACCTTGAGGCTGTTGAGCCATCCCACGAACAGGGCCCAGGCATAGGAATCCGAAGGCTTGAAGGGAACCGCGTGTTCAGCCAGGGCAAATCCCGCCGGCCGGTTGAGCCAGCTGAAGCTGACACCCAGGCCGGTACGGATGAGATTCACCGTGAGGTTGTTGATCAGCACCCCTGCGGCAGTCACCAGCACAAGCACAAGGGCCAGCTGCACCAGCAACCGTTTGGTGGGTCGCTTCATGGCTGCATCACGGAACACCTTGAGCTGCAAACGCACTGATCTGGGCTCACTGGAATGGAGGTGCGGTCATCGCCCCTCCTTGGCCGTAAAGCTGATTCATGCCACGCGGAATCGGCACCGCACTCACAGGGCCGAGGTGGCGGTCATAGATCTCGCCGTAATGACCCGTGGCCTCAAGAACCTGCACCACGAAATCTGTGGGAAGGCCCAGCTTGCGTCCGAGATCACCTTCCACGCCCAGGAAGCGCCGCAGACGGGTCTGGGTCGGATCGTTCTCAGCCTGTTGCAGCACCTGCCGCACGTTGGCCTGGGTGATGCCGAGTTCCTCGGCTGTGATCAGGGCGTAGACCACCCAGCGCATGGCATCCGCCAGAGACTGATCACCGCCCACGGACACCGGGGCCAGCGGCTCCTTGCTGAGCACCGACTCGAGAATCGTGTGCTTCTGCGGTTCGGGGAAGCTGGACCGCGCCGCCGCCAGCTGGGAGCGGTCGGAGGTCATGGCGCTGCACCGGCCCTGCAGATAGCCAGCGACCACCTGATTCAGATCCTGATATTTGATCGGCGTGTAAGGAAGACCGCGCGCTTCGAAGGCATCGTTCAGGTTCTGTTCGGTCGTGGTACCGGATCCGACGCAGATGCTTTCGCCACGAAGATCCTCGAGGCGGCGAATGCCAGCGGACTGCTTCACCATCAGTCCCTGGCCGTCGTGAAAGACCACAGGGGCGAAACTCACCCCATTGCCACCGCCCGCATCGCGGCTGAGATTGAACGTGGTGTTGCGGGAGAGCAGATCGACCTCCCCTGTGCGCAGCGCCGTGAAGCGTTCGGGGGCCGTGAGCGGGCGGTATTCGATCGCCTGCGGGTCTCCAATGAACGCTGCGGCGAAAGCCTTGCAGAGATCAACATCAAGACCGGTGTAGGCCCCGGTCTTGTCCAGAAAACTGAAACCGGGAATCTTGCCGCTGACACCACAGCGGAGGGTCTGTCGCTGTTGGATCAGGCCCAGACGTGACACACCTGCATCACCGAGGCTGGCGCAACCCGGGAGGACGAGCATGCCGGCCAGGAAAGCGCCGAGTCTGCGGAACGGCATGCGTGAGTTCAATCGCGGAAATTCAGTGTCTCAGATGTGATCAGCCATGGGCCGCTTCGGGCTGGCTGCCGATGCGTTCGAGCAGATTCAGGCTGTCCTGATTCAATCCCTCCACGAACACGGTGGAGCCGCCGCGCTCCAGCTTGCGCGTCAGCTGGTTGAGCGCTGCAACCCCGGTCTGATCCCAGATCTGAACGCCAGAGAGATCGATAGTGATGGTGGCGGGATGGTCATGCACATCAAAGCCCTGCAGGAAATAGACCTTGCTGACAAAGAACAACTGACCTGTGACCCTGTAGCGCTTGTGGTCTGGAGAGATCTCCTCAACCTCGACCCGGATCACCTTGGCCACCTTGCGGCTGAACAGCAGCGCCGCGAGGGCCACACCGGCCACGACGCCGAGCGCAAGGTTATGGGGCGTGGTGAGCATGGTGACCGCGAAGGTCATCAGCATCACGGCGGTATCGCTCTTGGGAATGCGGGTGATCGCCCGCAGACCGTTGATGTCTGCCGTGCTGACAGCGATGCTGATCATCACCGCCACCAGAGCGGCCATCGGAATCTGCTGCACCCAGCCGCGCGCCAGCAACATCATGGCCATCAGGCTCACGCCAGAGAACAGGGTCGAAAGGCGACCACGACCGCCGTTGTCGATATTCATCACTGACTGCCCCACCAGAGCGCAACCAGCCATGCCGCCGAAGAAGGAGGAAACCAGGTTGGCGATGCCCTGACCACGGGCTTCGGTGTTCTTGTTGGTGGTGCTGTCGGTTTTGTCGTCGAGGATGTCCTGGGTGAGGAACGTCTCCATCAGACCCACCAGAGAGATCGACAGGGCGGTGGGCAGCACGATCCCGAAGGTTTCTAGACTGAAGGGAACCTTGCCGTCGGCAAGGGAGCCGAACGGCATGGTTGGAATGGGCAGCTGACTCGGCAGCTCACCAAGGCTTCTGACCGTGGGAATCTCCAGGCTGAGATTGACGCTGATCAGCGTCAACACAATGATCGCCACCAGCTGGGAGGGAATCACGCGGGTGATTCTGGGCAGTCCGTAGATGATCACCAGGCCGAGCAACACGAGCATCCACACCACCGGAATCTGGGCCGCGGGAAGAATGGCGTGGGCATCGTGAGCCGCCTTCTCTCCGAAGTGAAGGTCGATGCCGAGATTGGGAAGCTGGGCCTGAAAAATGAGCAGGGCGAGGGCGTTCACGAAGCCACTGAGCACTCCCTGGGGCACGAAACGCATCTGATGGGCAAGGCGCAGATACCCCCAGAGGATCTGAAACACACCCGTCAGAACGCCGGCAGCGAGCAGATACTGCAGACCAAGGCCGCTCACGCCGAGCTCACTGGAGCGGGCATCGCCGAAGGCGACGATTCCTGTCATCAACAGGGCTGTGGAGCCCGTCGCCGACGTGATCATGGCGCTGCGGCCACCCACGAACGCGATCGTGATCGAGAGGCAGAAGGCGCCGAAGAGGCCCACCTGTGGGTCGACCCCTGCGATCCCTGAGAAGGCGATCGCCTCGGGGATCATCGCGAAGGCCACCACCAGTCCGGAGAGAATCTCCGCCACCGGATTGTTGAACCACTGCCGCATCGCACTACGGATCATCATCCGGCGACCGTATCTCACGGCCATTGCAGCCAAGTCGTCGAAGCCTCAGAGCCGGGGGAGCATGCCGCGGGGATCGACACGCGACTTCAGCAGACGCAAGCCAGGTAGCGAATCACCGAAGGCAGCGGTCAGCTCCTGCTCATGCAAGGGGAGATGGTCATGGAGCTGGGCCAGGTGAACACCGGGGCAATGGGGCCGGAGCACGTCCCACACGCGCTCCATCCAGTCCAGGGCGCTCCGTCGTTGGCCATGGTCGTCCGCAGTCCAGGCCGCTGTGATCCAGGGCTTCCACTCCGACTGCCTGTGAATGAAGGCGCTGCCCCAACGCGGTTGGCGGCTGACGGCCCCACCCAACTGCTGGCAGGCAATGCCGCAATGATGATGGGGTCGAGAGGCCATCAGGGGCTCGAGAGCCCCTAGGAGTTCCTCGCTCGCCTCACCCCAGGCCCCACCCAGAAGACCGAGGACTTCCTGATGCGGATGCGGCCTGCAAGGGTCGGGCAGAGACAAGGCTCCAAACCTCGGCAACTGATGCAGGCCTGCAACGCTGCAATGGCTGGGCTGTTCGAGGGCAAGCGCCTCACCCAGGCTTGCGAGCCGGTCCATGGCCTTCTGGTCATCGCATCGGGCGACCAGCATCACCTCCAGTTGATCAGCCCAGCACCACTGAAGACTGAGCCCCTCAGGGCAGCCTTCTGCTGCGGTGATGCAGGTGGCCAGCGCCTGACGGGTGGTGCATCCCTGGCTGATGGCGAGGGCAACGGAGGGAAGGGTCCGCATCTCCAGGTCCGTCACCACGGCGAGAAACAGCCCAGCCCCCAGCAGGGCCCGCCAGCGCATCTGCTCCTCTGGCGTGGCATCAGACGACGACAACGCGAAGGGCTGACCGTTGCCCCAGACGCCCTGGATGCTCTCGACATGATCCACAGCGAGACCGACACTGCGGCTCAGCGGGCCCATGCCCCCGGTCAGGATGAAACCGGACCCAGGCAGCCCTGACAGCCCGGTTGGAATCATTTGGCCTGCCGCAGCGAGTTGGTCCTGAACCTCTCCCATCGTCCAGCCGCAACCGAACCGAACCCGCCGTAGCGCTGGATCCAACCGGAAGCGACGGTGACTCACCGAGAGATCAAGCGTTGTGTGGCCCACCTCCGCACACCGGGAGGTGGTTCCACCACTGCACACACGGATGGGTGGCGTCGAGCTGCTGCCGCAAAGCAGAGCCTCGAGACCGTCCGTGCAGGAGTCGATGAGCTCAAGCGGCCGGCAGGCCGCGGCCACAGGGTTGCGAAGAGGGGCCACCGGCCTGCGGCACGAACCCGTCAATCATGGCGTCAGCCCTCGGCGATAGGGTCCAGACAGGTGGAAATGAACCTTGACCACAGCCTTATCCGAGCTCAACCCCGCCGATGTGGGCGTCCTGATCTGTGGTCACGGAAGCCGCAACAAACTGGCTGTCGAGGAATTCGCCCGCCTCGCTGAAGGACTGCGACCACGGATGGCGGGCTTGCCTGTTGAACACGGCTATCTCGAATTCGCCAGACCGATTCTTCGCGATTCGCTCGATCGCCTGAGGGAGCGTGGCGTGAAGCGGGTGCTGGCCGTCCCCGCGATGCTGTTTGCAGCGGGCCATGCCAAGAACGACATCCCCTCCGTTCTGAACACCTACAGCGCCGAAACGGGGTTATCGATCGACTACGGACGGGAGCTCGGCGTCGATCGGCTGATGATCGGAGCCGCCGGCGCCAGGATCCGGGAAGCGCTGGAGGGGTCACCCAGCGATGTGCCGCTGGATCAGACCCTGCTGGTGGTGGTGGGTCGTGGGTCGTCTGATCCTGACGCCAATTCGAATGTCACCAAGGTGACGCGAATGCTGGTGGAAGGGTTCGGCTTCGGCTGGGGAGAAACCGTCTACTCCGGCGTCACCTTCCCACTGGTGGAGCCCGGCCTGCGCCACGTCGTCAAACTCGGCTTTCGCCGCATCGTGGTGTTTCCCTACTTCCTGTTCTCGGGTGTGCTCGTCAGCAGGATTCGTCAACACACCGAACTGGTCGCCGCCGATCACACGGAGGTGGAGTTCATCTCGGCGTCCTATCTCGGCGATCATCCGCTGGTGCTCGACACCTTTGTTGAACGGGTGCAGGAAGTGCTCGGCGGCGAAACGGCGATGAACTGCTCACTGTGCAAATACCGGGCCCAGGTTCTCGGCTTCGAAGATGAAGTCGGCCTGGCCCAGGAAAGCCATCACCATCACGTCGAAGGACTGACCGACGGCTGTGACCTGTGTGAGCGGGAATGCACCGGCGCCTGTCAACCCGACGGCATTCCCATCCCCCTGGGCACCCACCATCAGTCGGACAGCCAAGACCACAGCCACAGCCACGGCCATGACCATGGAGACGGCCACTCCCATGGTCACAGCCATCACCCTTACCCCCATGCCGAGCACCCCCTCGGACCGGGCACCCTGCGCAGAACGACGCAAGCCGGTGAAGCATCTGACACAGAAAGCTGAAGGAATCCGGTGGATCCGGAAGCCTCAAAAATCTCAGTCGTAACCGCGTCCCGCGAGACTCCAGAAGATAAGCAGGGCTTATCAAGCCTGTACAAGGACGGACCAAAGCCGCTGTTTTCCACAGGCCAGCGCCCGTTTTCCACGCCACCGGCCTGCTCAATGCTGAAAACGGGGGAATCCGCGGCGGCACGACGGGGCTCATTAAGACCTCCCTTATGGGTATCGACGGGTACTTGACAGCGGGAAGCCCGCCGTCGGCCATCACACCTGAGACGAGGGACCTGAAGAACAAAGCCAGTGACAGCAACGAGTCTCAATTGAGATCACAATCGGTATTCGCTTCATCGGCCGCTTTGACGAAGCCCCCCTGGTTGTGGCTTCTTGGATGGGTCGAATCGATGGCGAGAGCGTCGCGTGAACCGGAATCAACTGGAGGATTATTTGGAGACAGACCAAGC
>JBGKDM010000085.1:0-8314 GCA_042954165.1 Synechococcus sp. | reverse complement strand
GAGATGGATGGTCATCGACCGGCCTTCAATCTCGCGTTTCAGGAGGTGGGTCTGGACTGGTGCTGGAATCCGGATCTCTACAGACGGTTGCTCTCAATCCCTGGTGGCACCCAGCGCGTTCTGCATTACGCCAGCGAGGTTGGTGCGCAGGTTGGTCAACCACAGTTGCAGCATCTGAAGCGTGTGAAGCAGTCGCATTACCTCGACCTGGTGCGTTCACGTGCGGTGTCACTGCGACCTGGTGTGCTCCGACTGATCAATGAACTCCGATGCCACGGCATTTCGCAGTGGATCGTCACCAGCAGCGGCAGAGCGTCTGTGGACGCGCTGCTGGAGACCTTCTTCGCCACTGATGCCACGCCCTTCGCTGGCGTGGTCAGCTCCGATGATGTGTCGCGTCACAAACCCCATCCAGACCCCTATCGCTGTGCGTTGGAGCGCAGTGGAGTTTTGCCTGAGTCGGGGCTCGCGATTGAGGATTCCGCTGCAGGATTGCGTGCTGCCACCGCATCCTCTCTTTCCTGTCTTTTGACTCCATCCCCCTGGGATCAGGACGTCAGCGTTCTGTTTGACCGGGCGTGCGCCGTGGTCAGCCACCTTGGAGAGCCTTCCCATCGTCTGGATCTGATGTCAGGGCCGACTTGTCCAGAGGGGATGATCACGCTGGAGTATCTCCAGAGCCTTTTGGAGAACGATGCTTGATGGTGGTTCAGCTCACCCGGTATGAGCGCGTCCAGCGTCAGTTGGCCCGACAGCTGCAACCAGCGCTGGTGGATCCGTGGAAACGCCGAAGCCTGGCTGCCCTGGCTTTGCTGTTCGGTTTTTTTCTCGGCAGCAACCTCACGACTTACTACCTCGAGCAGATCGGTCAGCGCCCTTTGGTGGTTCTGGCTCTTGTGCTGCTGATCGAGATCACGGTTCGGTTGAGAACCCGGGTGTCGAAGGAGCCCTGGCCCCTTGCATGGGTCCTCCTCGACAATCTGCGCATCGGCGTGCTTTACGCCGTTGTGCTTGAGGCCTTCAAACTGGGTTCTTGAATCGGTCCTATGGACTTTTGTCTTGATGACATTCCTGGCCATGCATCGCTGTTGAAGCGTCTCGGCTGGAGTTCGTCACAACGCTGGTATGACACGTGGATGGCCCGGGGGGGATCAGGATTGGCTGCATCCGCATGGCCCTGTGAGGTGGCTGATGACTGGCTTTGGGGAGTGGCATTTCCTCTGCTGACGGCCGTTGAAGCCGCAACCCGTCAACCTGAACGCCAATTGATGGCCTTGAGCGGATTGCCTGGCTGCGGCAAGACCAGTCTTGCCAACTGGATCCAGGCTGCGGCTGTGGATCTTGATCTCTCCGTTGCGGTGATCTCCCTGGATGATTTCTACTGGCCGGCTGAAGTGATGGCTCAGGCCATGGAGGGAAATCCATGGAATGTGCCCCGGGCCCTCCCAGGCAGCCATGACCTCAGCCTCATCGCCGAAAGCCTCTCCCATTGGAGGAGAGCAGGGGTGTTGCAAGCGCCACGATTCGACAAGGCTCTCCGCAACGGCGCTGGTGACCGGAGTGGCTGGACCCATCACCAGGCCGACGTCCTTGTCTTCGAAGGATGGTTTCTGGGAGCGTCGTCGGAGGCCGATTCCGCATCAGATCCAGCTCTAACCCACGCTGAGCAGTCGTACCGCCAGCAAGTGATGGTGGCACTGAAGCTGTACGAACCACTCTGGACCTGTTTTGACCAGCTCTGGCATCTCAGAGCGCCTGCGGTGACGGCATCCCGACTGTGGAAAGTGCAGCAGGAAACACGAATGTTCGAGTTCACCGGTGTGCGTCTTGGGACCGATGCACTGAACAACTTCATACGCATGATCGAAACCGCACTTCCGCAGGAAGCGCTCCAGTCGATCGGTCATGCAGATGTTGTGATCGAGCTCACGGACGATCGCGCTGTCCGTGAGCTCCGCTGACCGTGTCAGCTCTCGGTGTCGTCAGCTTCGGCAACGGGGTAGACAAAGCCCTGGGCGCGACCGCTCAGCACGGATTTGCCAATGGACATGGCCTTCTGGGCAGCGGTGGCCGCTTTGGCTTTCCACACGGCATGGCGCTGGTTGCGCTTGCTCTTGGAGGTTTTCTTCTTAGGTACAGCCATTGCCGGCGGGTTTCTGCCAAACAGCGATCATCTCTTGTGAAGAGTCCCCTCGTCAAATCGCTAGGCTTTCGAGAACGCTGATCTGCTGTGAGTTCAGGTTCAACGGACCGCCCTCGGTCTTCCAATCCGTTGGCTCTCCTGCGACCGGAAGAGCCCCCTATCTACAGCGAATTACTTCGTCAGATCCGCGACGGCAGCGTCAAGGATCTTGTTCTTGTGCCCTCCAGGAGAGAAGTTCAGGCCCGTTATGCGGATGGACGCCGCGTCACCGTTCCGATCCTGGCCAACGATCAGCAGATTCTTCGCACGGCTGAGGCGGCTGATGTGCCCCTGTCGGTCAAGGACATTCGTCGTGATCAGGCATTGGCCGGTCTTGCCGGAAACCTGGCGCTGATTCTGCTGGTGGTGATCGGTCTTTCGTTTCTGTTGCGCCGTTCCGCGCAGGTTGCGAACCGGGCCATGGGCTTTGCCCGCAGTCAGCCCCGCTTGAAGCCACAGGATGACCTGACCGTCCGTTTCGAAGATGTTGCAGGCATCAGTGAAGCGAAGGACGAACTGCAGGAGGTGGTGACCTTCCTGCGTGAACCGGAGATGTTCATCCGCCTTGGCGCCAAGATTCCGCGTGGCGTTCTCCTGATCGGTCCTCCTGGCACTGGCAAAACCCTTCTCGCCAAGGCGATTGCAGGAGAAGCAGGTGTTCCGTTCTTCTCGATCGCAGCATCTGAATTCGTCGAGATGTTCGTCGGTGTCGGCGCGTCACGGGTGCGTGACCTGTTCCGTCAGGCCAAGGACAAGTCACCGTGCATCGTCTTCATTGACGAGATTGATGCGGTCGGGCGTCAGCGCGGGGCAGGCATCGGTGGCGGCAATGACGAACGCGAGCAGACCCTCAACCAGCTGCTGACGGAGATGGATGGCTTCTCCGACAATTCAGGCGTGATTCTTCTCGCAGCAACGAACAGGGCTGATGTGCTTGATACGGCCTTGATGCGTCCCGGTCGGTTTGATCGCAGGATCCACGTGGATCTTCCTGACCGTCGTGGGCGTGAAGCCATCCTCGCCGTTCATGCCCGGTCGCGCCCCCTTGACGACAGCGTTGATCTTGGTGGCTGGGCCAGACGAACACCGGGCTTCTCAGGCGCTGATCTCTCGAACCTCCTGAACGAAGCCGCCATCCTCACCGCCCGTGCTGGTGTTGCAGCGATCGGTGATCGGCAGATCGAACAGGCCTTGGAGCGCATCACCATGGGGTTGACCGCTGCTCCTTTGCAGGACAACGCCAAGAAACGCCTCATCGCCTATCACGAAATTGGTCATGCTCTCGTTGCTGCACTCACCCCCGCTGCAGGCGAGATCGACAAGGTCACCCTTCTGCCCCGCAGCGGCGGAGTTGGGGGATTCACACGCTTCTGGCCTGACGAGGAGGTCATCGATTCCGGGCTTCTCACCAAGGCGGCTCTGCACGCACGGCTCGTGGTTGCCCTCGGTGGACGGGCTGCGGAGATCGTCGTGTTCGGGGACGGTGAAGTCACCCAGGGTGCCAGCGGTGATCTGCAGATGGTCACGCAGCTGGCCCGGGAGATGGTGACCCGTTTCGGGTTCTCAACGCTTGGTCCTGTCGCCCTTGAAGGCGGTGGGGGCGAAGTGTTCCTCGGTCGCGATCTTCTCAACACCCGACCCAGTTACGCGGAGAGCACCGGCAAACAGATCGATGAGCAGATTCGTACCTATGCCAAGGAGGCCTTGAATCGTGCGATTTCTCTGCTGCAGCCACGTCGCGAGATCATGGATCGCCTTGTTGAGGCCCTGATCACTGAAGAGACCCTGAGCGGAGAGCGCTTCACCCAGCTTGCCGATCTTCAGCCTGTCTCCTCCTGACTGGCTCGCTTGCAGGCGCCGACTTGTCTCGCTCCGTTGTCCTCCTAGCTTGGTTCAGCTGATTGTTCGGAGTGCGTCCGTCCTCTCCACATCAAGGATTCAACCGACGGGTCTGGTTGCTGGGGCTCTGCGCGTTGATCGTGCTGGTGGCGATTGGTGCGCGCCTGCAGGTGGAGTGGCTGTGGTTCCAGCAGTTCTCCCTGCAGTCGGTTCTTGTCAGGCGTTGGCTCCTGGCTTTCGCCGCCGGCGGACTTGCGGGACTGGTTGCCATGGCCACATCGGTGTGGCGGGCGAATTGGCTCGCCGCCGCCGAGTCATCGACACGTCTCCCTGACACCACGCCCCGTCGTTTTGCCCTGCGGGGATGGAGCTATTCCCTTGGCCTTCTGATCACTGGGCTTGTCGTGGTTGGGGACCTGGCCGTGTTGCTGCGTCTCGCCTGGCTTGCCTGGATTGAACCATTTTCCCTCGGACAATGGTGGCGTCAGCCCTTCCCGGGCACGACAGCGCTCTGGTGCATCGCACTGGTTGCCGGTTCAGCACTACTGACGGTTGGGTCCCGACGCACGCGCCGGCTCTCAGTTCTGCTTGTCGGCAGTCTGTGCGTCTGCTTCACAGCCGCCAGGGCATGGGGGCTCTGGAGCCTGGCCCTGTCCATTCCAGCGACGGGAATTCGGGAGCCTCTTTTCCATGCGGATGTCAGTTTCGGCCTGGGACGATTTTCCGCACTGGCCCTGCTGCTCCAGCTTGTCCTGGCGCAATGTGTTCTCACCGTCGGCACAGCCGTGCTGCGAAGGCTGACCCGTTCCCCAGCCTTGTCCGACTGGGCATTTCCGGGAGTGGGACCCCGCGAGCTCAGCAAGCTGCGTCCGATGGTGTCGCTCATCCTTGGACTGCTTGCGGCTCTGGTCTGGCTCTCCCGCCACCAGCTGTTGTGGACGCAGGATGGCGTGGTTGCCGGTGCGGGCTGGCTGGATGTCCATGTCGTGCTCCCGCTTCGTCAGCTTGTCGCCGTCTCGCTGGCTCTGCTCGCCCTTCTTGCTCTTGTGCGTGTCAGGGATCGATCGCGTCGAAGCCTGCGCACGATTGCGCTGGCCATCGCTCTGGTGGCGTTCAGCCTCGAATTGGTGGTGGCCCCACTGTTTCAGTGGCTCGTCGTCAAACCCAGGGAGCTGAGGCTTGAACGTCCTTACATCCTGCGTGCGATCACGGCGACCCAACGGGCCTTTCAACTGGACTCCATCACAACGCGTCCCATCAAACCTGCCGCTCGTCTGCGACCTGAGGACCTTGAGGCAGGGAGCAGCACCTTGCGCAACATCAGGCTCTGGGACAGCCAACCCCTTCTGGCGACCAATCGCCAACTCCAGCAGCTCAGGGTCTATTACCGCTTCTCCAATGCAGCAGTTGATCGCTATCAGCTGTCAGCTGACGCCACACAGCGGCAACAGGTGATCATCACCGCCCGTGAACTGGATCAGGCTGCCTTGCCGGATCGGTCTCGCACCTGGCTGAATCGACACTTCGTGTTCACCCATGGATTCGGGTTCACCCTCAGTCCGGTCAATACCCGAGCATCAGACGGGTTGCCCGAGTACTTCATCAGTGATCTCGGGCAGGCAACAACCATCCAGGGAAACGAAACGCTCGGTCTCTCTCAGCAGGATGTGGAAGAGAGAGTCCCGATCGGTCGTGCTGCGCTGTATTTCGGGATGCTCCCCTCTCCCTACGCGATTGCGCCCACATCCGTCGAGGAATTTGACTTTCCCGATGGTGATGACAACACTTACAACCACTACTCCGGCGCTGCCGGTGTTCCACTGCGGTCGTTGGTGCAACGCATCGCAGCGTCCGTGTATCTGCGGGAACCCCGTCTTCTGAATACCGGGTCACTGCTGTCTGAGTCCAAACTGTTGCTGCGCCGGGATGTTCGCCAACGCGTTAAAGCCATCGCACCGTTTCTGACATTGGAGGGAGATCCCTACCTCGTTTCAGTGCCGATTGACGACCAGGTCGAAGGCTATGACGATGCTCAGCACCAGTATTGGATTGTGGATGGATATACGCAGTCCAGTACGTATCCGTACTCCGATGATGTATCGGGTGGAGATTCAATTCGGTATGTCCGCAACTCCATCAAGGCGGTGGTGGATGCCTATAACGGCAGCGTGCATCTCTATGTTGCCGAACCTGAGGATCCCATCATTCGAGGCTGGCAGCGTGTCTTCCCGGATCTGTTTCAGCCCCTGGATGTCATGCCGGCGGAATTGCGTCAGCACCTGATGGTGCCAAGTCACCTGTTTGAACTTCAAGTGCAGCAATTACTCCGATATCACGTTACCGACCCAAGGGTCTTTTACAGCGGTGATGATGTCTGGCAGGTGCCGATGGAGCTCTATGGAAAACGTCAGATACCAGTCGCTCCTTATCACATCACGGCGCAACTATCGCCGACTGACCCCTCTGAATTCCTTCTTCTCCAGCCTTTGACGCCGCTTGCGCGCCCGAATCTATCGGCCTGGCTGGCTGCACGCAGTGATGGGCCCCATTACGGCGAGCTGGTGCTGTTGCGATTTCCGCCGGACTTTTCCATTTTCGGGCCGGAGCAGATTCAGGCGCTGATCAACCAGAATCCAAAAATCAGCGAACGATTCGGTCTCTGGGATCGTGCAGGATCCGAAGTTGTTCAGGGCAATCTGATCGTTCTGCCCATGGGTGATGCGCTGCTGTACGTCGAGCCCGTTTATCTGAGGGCACGTCAGGGCGGATTGCCGACACTTGAGCGTGTGGTGGTGAGTGATGGCAGTCGGGTCGCCATGGATGAGAACCTCATGGACGCGATTCGTGCTCTTCTGGGCAATCAATCCGACACAGCCCTGGTGGAGGATCTGACGACTGCTTCAGACCCTTCCTTGAATGCACCATGAAAAAGGCCGCCCCGAGAGGCGGCCTGGAATCCTTTGAATCGGGCTTGATTCAGTTGACTGCAGCGAAGAACTCCTTGCTGCCGACGGGATCCGGCTTCATGGTCTTTTCGCCAGGCGTCCAGTTGGCGGGGCAGACCTCGTCGGGGTGAGACTGCACATACTGGAAGGCCTGCAGCACGCGGAGGGTCTCATCAACGTTCCGGCCAACAGGCAGGTTGTTGATGGTGGAGTGCATGATCACGCCATCGGGATCGATGATGAACAGACCGCGAAGCGCAACGCCGGCTTCGTCGTCGAGGACGTTGTAAGCCGTCGCGATTTCCTTCTTCAAATCAGCCACGAGGGGGTAGGCGATATCGCCAAGTCCGCCTTGATTGCGAGGGGTCTGAATCCAGGCCAGGTGGCTGAACTGGCTGTCAACGGAAATGCCGAGAACCTCGGTGTTCTTGCTGGAAAAATCTGCGTAGCGGTCGCTGAACGCAGTGATCTCCGTGGGGCACACGAAGGTGAAGTCGAGGGGGTAGAAGAACAGGACGACGTACTTGCCGCGATACTGCGACAGAGTGATGTCCTTGAACTCTTGGTCGACCACTGCTGTGGCGGTGAAATCGGGGGCCTGTTGACCCACACGCAGACAGCCGTTGGCGGTCATGATGGAAGTGCGAAGGTTCAGCGCCGGCAGAGGCTTGACTTCGTTAAGCGAAGTCGTTCCGACTACCAGTTGCTCCTATCAATTTATCATGGTTGCGGTGTTGAGCGAGTGGTGTTGTACCCCTCCCAGGACTGCTTCAACAGGCGGATTCATTCATGATCAAGCGCTCCATGTCCTGGGATCAGGCGTTGCTGAGAAAGTTCAGCAGCACAGGCCATTTTCGGCTTCTCAATCAGGTTCGGACCGAGCTCAAGGCACAACCCCTCCAGCGTGATCCGAAGACCAACGCACTCCAGCTCCAGGCCAAGCCCATGCGAGGTCAGCCGGTCCGCGCCCAGCGCCGCCCCAATGCACTTGAGAACCACACGGGTGACAGTCTGCTCCCTGATCTGAGTCAGGCTGAATCTCCTCGCTCCTTCAGAGAGCGCTTGAATGCGATTGAAATGCGCTAATTCGCTTCCTTTGCATTCAGCTTTCAAATAGAAAACCACCCTGTTATGAAATAACAGGGTGGTTTTTTTTAATGACAAGGGGGAGACTTGAACTCCCGACCTGCGGGTTATGAATCCGCCGCTCTAACCAGCTGAGCTACCCTGTCGGTCTTGAGAAGTTTATACGATCGACCGACGGCAATCAGGCGCGTCGAGAAGGAAGAAGTCGCATCGGATCGATGGCACCACCACCTGCACTCCTGATTTCGAAGTGAAGATGGGG
>JBGKDM010000084.1:0-13452 GCA_042954165.1 Synechococcus sp. | reverse complement strand
CGTTTCCGATTGGTCCAGAGATCACTGGTGACCCGCCAGCCCAGGCCGCCGAGGATGATCAGCAGCATCACCACACCATTGACGACCCTGTTGTTGCGGTAGTGCTCGAGGCTGTCGCCCCAGAGGCCGAATCCCGCGTTGTTGTAAGCGGAAATGCTGTGGAAGAGGGCAGCCCAAAGGCGGCCGCCACCGCGAGGCAGATCGGTGAATCCGTAGAAGTAGAGCACCAGTGCACCGAGCACGATCAGCACGGCTGCGGTCAGGGCGATGCCTCGAAAGGTGTTGCCAACCCCGCCGACGCCGAACTCATCCAGGGTCTGGCCGCGGTCGAGCCGGCGTCGCAGTGCGGTTCCCCTGACCACGAAACCCTGGAGGAACGTGGTGATCGCCATCAGACCCAGACCGCCCACCAGGATCATCAGCGCCAGGACCCCCTGGCCGAAACCGGTGAGATCGCGCCCGACGTCAATCACGCTCAGTCCGGTCACCGTGACCGCGGAGGCAGCGGTGAAGAAGGCCTGCCAAAGCCCCACCTGAGGGGAGGAACAGAGGGGCGTCGCAAGAATCAACGTGCCCGCTGCCACCACCAGCAGGCCGGTCACCACCGTGAACTGAGGCACCGTCAGGCGGCGGTACCAGGCCTGTGTGCGGTGGAGTGCGGCGGGAATCGGCATCGGTTAGGCGGCGCCGTACTGCCTGAGAATCAGGGCAGGGACGAGCAGTGTCATCAGCAGGGTGAGGCCAGCTCCATACCTGGGAACGTCAAGAAACTGATAGCGCCCCGGGCCGAACACCATCAAGTTGGTCTGATACCCCATCGGTGTCAGAAAGGATTGACTGGCGCCGAACAGCACCACCAGAAGCATTGCCCTGACAGGGAGATCAAGGGGGGCTGCCAGTTGCGTCGCGACGGGGATCAGCAGGGCGACCGAGGCGGCATTGCTCATCACACTGGTGATCAGATTGGTGATCAGGAAAATCACCAGCAGGGCGGCATAGGCCGGCCACGGGGCCAGGAGACGTTCCATATCCCCAGCCAGCGCGTTGGCCACACCGCTGGTTTGCAGGGCGATGCTGAAGCTGGAGAGCGATCCCAGCAGCAGGATCACATCCAGACGGATGGACCGCTGCACCTCGCCGGGTCTCAGGCAGCCCACCAGCACCAGCAGCACAACCGCAAACAGAACCGATGCCACCAAGGGGACCGGGGTGACGGAGGGAATCAGCAGCATCAGCAGGGTGATGGCGATGGCCAGGGGTTTCCTGCGAACGTTGGGAAGGTCGTTTTCCAGCTGATCGAGCACGAGCAGATCGTTGCTGGCCTGGAGGCCACGGATGGCGTCGAGGGGAGCCTGAAGCAGCAGCACGTCGCCCTCACGGAGCACGGCCTGTCCCAGGCGCTCCTGCACGGTCTGCTGGCCGCGGCGCAGGGCCAGCACCGTTGCGTTATGGCGTTGGCGGAAACGCAGTTCCCTCAAGCTGGCGCCGGCCAGGGTGGATCCTGCAGGCAGCAGCACCTCGACGGTTTTCTGCCCATTCGCTTCTTCACCGAACAGCGATCCGTCCAGATTGCCCAGGGTCATGGGATCGCCGGGCGTGTCACGGCTATCGGCGAGCAGCACGGTGTGCTCCTGCTGAAGCCGCAGCAGATCGGCTCGTGTCACCCGTAGAAGCAGGCGATCTCCGGCTTCGATCACCCGATCCGCCAGGGGCGGAAGAATGCGTTCGTTGCGGCGCTGCAGCTCGAGGACATCGACATCGAAGCGTCGCTGCAGACGGCTGTGACGGAGGGTCTGTCCCACGAGCATCGAGTGGGGCGGGATCGAGACTTCCGTGAAATATCCGACCTGGGCCCGGTTGGTGCTGAGTTGGTCGTCCGGGGCCTTGCGGTCGGGAAGCAGGACGCGGGGAGCCAGCAGCATGTATGACGCTCCTGCAAGCCAGACGGGGATGCCGATGGCTGTGAAACTGAACAGATCCAGACTTCCGTAGCCCAGTTGCTGGCTGACGTCGCTGGCGAGCAGGTTCACGGAACTGCCGAGCAGGGTCAGGGTTCCACCGAGAAGGGTGGCGAACGACAGCGGCAGCAGCACCCTTGAAGGGGCGATGCGGCGTTTCTGGCACCAGGTCTCAAGGACCGGCAGCAGACTCGCCACGATCGGTGTATTGGGCACGACCCCTGAAATCGGTGCCACGACGAGGGTCAGGAGGGCGACCATGCGTCGCGGCGTGCGGATGCGTTCGGATGCGATCAGTTCCCGCAGGCGATCCAGCGCTCCACTGCGAAACAGCGCTGCTGACACGGCGAACAGGGCCATCAGCGTGATCAGGGCGGGGCTGCCGAATCCCGAGAGCCCCTGCTCGGGCGTGAGGACACCCGTACTCACCAGCAGCGCCACGCTGAGCAAGCCGGTGAGTTCCGGTGCCAGAGCCCCCGTGATGAACAGCACAATGGCGAGCGCCAGAACCGCCAGGGTGATCAAGGCCTGAGGGTGCTGAAGCGCCGCACTCAGTTCGGCCATGGAGGGGCTTGCTCATGCGATGTCGGCGTGGCCACCGTAAGGGGAACCGTTTCCGCTGTCTGGTCATCACCGGTCTGATCGCCACCGGTTGGGTCGTCACGGTGTCGAGGCCCTGCTGACCGGTCGGATGCTGGCCAGAAATGCTCCTCCAGGCGGCGCTTGAGGCCCTGCAGGCCTGTGCCATCGGTCGCCGATAGAAAAATCGCGTCGCGCTCCTGTTCGGCCATGGCATCAATGGCCTGGGCCGGGCAGCGGTCGATCTGGTTGGCGAGGATCAGCTGTGGTTTGGCGCAGCCCAGGCCCTCCAGCAACCGCCGCACCGCCTGGAGCTGCGCTGACCAGTCGGGATCTGCCAGGTCGACCACCAGCAGAAGCAGGTCGGCATCCAGCGCTTCCTCCAGCGTGGCTCGAAAGGCCTCCACCAATGCATCCGGAAGGTCCCGGATGAATCCAACCGTGTCGGTGATCAGCAGTTCCCTCGCCGCGGCGGCGGGTTGGGGCAGGGTGAGTCGCCGCGTTGTCGGGTCCAGGGTGGCGAAGAGCTTGTTCTCAGCCAGCACCTTGTTGGGCTTTCCCTTCAGGCAGAGGGCATTCAGAAGTGACGACTTGCCTGCGTTCGTGTAGCCGACAAGGGCGATGCGGTGCAGGCCTTCCCTTCGATCGCGCAGGCGGGCGCGATGGTCCTCAAGCTGACGCGTGGCCCGGCGCAGGGCCTCGATCCGACGACTGATCGCACGGCGGTCTTTTTCAAGCTGGGTTTCACCTGGGCCACGGGTGCCGATCCCTCCCCCTTGCCGGGAGAGGCTGCGACCACGGCCCAGCAGGCGCGGAAGTCGGTAGCGCAGCTGGGCCAGTTCCACCTGGATCCGGCCGGCAGCACTGGCGGCACGCTGGGCGAAAATGTCGAGAATCAACTCACTGCGGTCCATCACCGGGCAGTCGAGCCAGCGTTCGAGGTTGCGGGCCTGCACCGGCGAAAGTTCGCGGTCCGTGATCACGAGCGACGCCCGGTGACGGCGCACCTCGAGTGCGGCTTCCTGCAGTTTTCCCGTCCCCCAGAGCGTCTGGGGGTTGGCGGCTGACTGCTTCTGATGGCACACCATCACCGGATGCCCTCCTGCGCTGCGCACCAGGCCCTCCAGTTCCGCCAGGTCACGTTCGTCTCTGGCGGGGTCAGGGCCGAGCAGCGTGAGCAGCAACACCCGTTCCTCGCCTGGCCGCGCTGGCGCGGGTTCGGCGTCGGGTGTGATGGTGTCCTGAACAGCCAGGAGGTCATCGCTGCAGAGCGGCTGGAGCCGGTCGGGACCGACGCGGCTCCAGCCCAGGGCGGCGGTTGGGTCAGGTCGCCATGCGCCAGCGGCCCACTGACCGCCTGCGTCGGCTCGGCAGGGGTAGCGCAGCCAGCTGGCGGGATCGATGTCGAGAGCCACCACGGCCTCCCGAGCATCGGGCGTCAGCGACTGATCGCTGGGCCCTTTCAGGCAGCTGATCAGCCTCCACTTCGCTTGCTCCGCTGAGCGCCTCCGGGAACCGTTGGGCATGTGGGAGAGCAACTGACGTGATTCCGTCAACGGCCCAAGCCAGATCAATCGGCAGAGGCCTCGCCCGTCCACGAGCAGGTGCAGGGGTTGCTCCAGGTCAATGACGAGCTCCGCAAGGCGTTCGAGTGCCAGCAGATCAGCGCCGGACCTCTGGGGATGGCGGCGATGACCGAGACGCTCGGCGTGGCGCAGTTGTGAAGGACGCAGACCTTTGGTGCGTCCCGCCAGATGGGTTTGTTTCAAGGACTCAGCAGCCAGGCTCCGGCGGATCGCAATCCCAGAGAGAGTCTGGGTTGACGGGCCAGATAAGTGACCCGTCTCAGATTGAAGGCCAGGGGACCGGCGAGGGTGACTCCCATGCCGGTGAGGGTGGCCTGCCCGATCCCGAGGCTCAGCATTTCTCCCAGATCGTTGAACTGAAAGGACTGCGGTTCGCAGTTTTGTCGGATCGCCATCACGGTGTCGGCGGCGGCAGCGCCCTGTTGCATGGCTACCTGGGCGGTGCAGGGCCAGGGTTGTCTGGCTTCACCGGTGTCATTTCGGGTTGCGAGATCGCCGATCACGACGCAATGGGGCAGGTCTGTGCTGCGCAGGGCGTCATCCACGGGCAGCCGTCCACGGACCGTCCGCACCGACGGCACCAGGTTGGGCTGACGAGGGCTGCTGCCCGCTGTCCAGATCAGACCTTGATGCGCGATGGTGCGGACCTGCTCTGCTGCGCTGTCGCCTGCTGGGCTGATGCTGACGCTCGTCTCCGTCGTGGCCTGCACCCGGGAGTTCAGGTGGCAGTGAACCTTGCGACGTTCCAACGCAGCCTCCGCCTGCTCGCGATTGAAGGCGCGGGCCATCGGCAGGATGCGATCGCCCTGTTCGATCAGGTGCAGCTGGATCCGTTCATCGGCGAGATCGGCGAGTTTGCAGGCCAGTTCCACCCCGGTGGGGCCGCCTCCCACAATCACCAGGGACGTGCTGCCGCCTGAGGCTGGTCTGGTCTGTTGGGCCTGCTTCAGGCACTGGCGCACAGCGCTGACATCCTCGAGACTGTGGAACTGAAGGGCGTGCTGGGCCACGCCTGGAACCCCGAAGTCATTCGGCCCCGATCCTGTGGACAGGATCAGCTGGCCATAGGCGATCGCATGACCGGAATCGGTGGTGACGGTCTTGTTCTGCCAGTCCACAGCGCAGGCTTTGTCCTGAATCAGAGCGATGCCGGAGCCATCGAGCAGGCCCTCGTAGCTTGGCGCCACCTCCCAGGGCTGCAGTTCCCCGCTGAGCAGTTCGTAGAGCAGGGGCAGGAACACAAACCGGGCCCGGGGCTCGATCAGCACGATCGGTGGCCTCGGTCGTGCCCTGCTCAATCGCAACGCTGCCGTCAGGCCGGCAAAGCCGCCACCGACGATCACCACCGGCAGGGTGGATGCCGCCTCAGAGCCGGTACCGGGGGCTGTCATCGACCGCATCAGGGAGTGGATTTGACCATAGGCATGTCGACCGGACAGCCGGCAATGGAGAATGGGTTGATGACTGAAGGCCTCACCACCGCCAGCGCCGCAGCCGATTCAGGCGTGCTCGAATCCATGGCTCCTGTCGAGCGTCTCGATTGGGCCAGGCAGCGCTTCGGATCCGGTTTCGCCCTGACCACAAGCTTCGGGATTCAGTCCTCCGTTCTTCTGCACATGCTCAGCACCCTTGAAGGTGCGGAGTCTGTCCCGGTCATCTGGGTTGACACGGGTTATCTCCCCGGTGAGACCTATCGCTACGCCGCTGAGCTGTGCGATCGCTTCAGCCTCAATCTTCACGTTGCGCAGAGCGAGGTGTCTCCTGCGCGTATGGAAGCGCTCCATGGTCGTCTCTGGGAGACAGGGGACGTCGCCGATATGGAGACGTACCTCCAGATGCGCAAGGTTGCACCGCTCGAGGCTGCGATGAACACCCTCGACGTGCGTTGCTGGGCCAGTGGCGTTCGTCGCGGTCAGACAGACCACCGCAGTGGCATGGGCTGGCTGGAACCGATCCGGGGTCGTCTGTCCCTGCGTCCCCTCCTGAGCTGGACGCCGAGAGACGTTTTCTATTACATGCAGGACCATGACTTGCCCCAGCACCCCCTGTTCGATCAGGGTTATTCCACGGTGGGGGACTGGCATTCAAGTGCCCCTGATGGAGCGGAGCAATCCGGTCGTCAGACCCGCTTCGGAGGACTCAAGCAGGAATGCGGCATTCACCTGCCCGGCGCTGATTCCGGTGATCTCTCAGGGGTGGCCGGCGACGGGATCTAGGCATGCCGGCAGGCTGCAGGTGTCTGTTGATCGGCAACACGCGGTGGCACTGGGCCGATCAGACGCCGTCGGGTTGGCGTTTTGAGCACACCCCACCGAACCCGACAGCACTGGCCTCCGCTGATCTGACGCTCTGGGCCGCGGTTGGCCCGGTGCCGACGCACCCTGTCCTGGACAGGACCCGTCGCCTCACCCTGGAGGATGTGCCCCTGAAGGGGATGCCTCCCTGGCTTGGTGTGGATCGGGCCCTGGCCGCATGGTCGGCGCTGAAGACATCGCCCGCGTGCGATCAAGCCGGTCTGCTGGTGGCCGATGCCGGCACGGTTCTGAGCCTGACGCGTGTCAGCGCTGACGGACAGTTCATGGGGGGCCAGCTGGCGGCAGGCTTTGCGTTGCAGTTGCGAGCGATGAGTTCCGGCACGCGGAATCTGGCCATGCCGGTTGACTCTGAACCGACATCGGTGCCGGCGTCGCAGCAGCCATTTCCCCAGGCCACCGATGCGGCCATGCAGCGGGGCGTGTTGCAATCCCTGGTTGGTTTGCTGCTGGAGGCGCAGCGTGACTGTGCCTGGCCGCTCTGGCTGTGCGGAGGCGATGCACCCCGTCTGAGCTCGGCGTTGCGGCGACGGGGCTGCGATCTGGTGCTGGCCCCCGATCTGGTGATGCAGGGGCTTGTGAGCCTGCTCAGCTGAGCCCGAGGTCCGCAAGGATCTGGTCGGCCATGCTGTCGGCCTTCACCTTGCGATAAATCAGTTCCAGGTTGCCCTCGGGGTCGATCACGAAGGTGTGCCGCATCATGCCCATGTACTCACGGCCCATGAATTTCTTGAGGCCGTAGCTTTCGAAGCTGGCGGCCACAGGACAGGGCTCCTCATCCGTCAGGAGGGTGAAAGGAAGTTCCTGCTTGTTAATGAACTTCTGATGGGACGCTGCGTTGTCCTTGCTGATGCCAAGGACCGTGATGTCGTGCTCCTTGAAGGCGTCCCAGCGATCGCGGAAATTGCAGGCCTCCTTGGTGCAGCCCGGTGTCGCGTCCTTGGGATAGAAGTAGATCACCACACGCTTCCCTTTCAGGGACGACAACTGCACCGATGCTTCGTTCTGGTCCGGGAGAGTGAAATCAGGTGCTGGATCTCCGATCTGAAGCGGCATGGCCAGGGACGGCAGGGGTGCGGCGCAGCGTACCCGCCCTCTGGCTTGTGCCGATGTCACAGAGCGCTCCCCCACGGCAGCTGTCCACCGATGAGCAGGTCTGGATCTCAACTCTGACAGGCCGCCGTCGCGATCAGTACGCCTGGTCACGCCTGTGGTTGCGTCATCTGGTCGCTGATCTTCTCGGTGTTCCCGGTGCTGGGTTGCCCCTCTCAGCCCCTCCCGGGCGGCCGCCCCGGCTCGCGCCTGGCTGGGGTTGCGTCAGCCTCAGCCACTGCGTGGATGCCCTGGTCGTGGCGTGGTCGCCATGGCCGATCGGTGTGGATGTGGAACGGTCGGACCGTTCACTTGCGGCGCAGGCCCTGGCCCGCCGCTTCTTCTGCCCATCCGAGCAGATCAACCTCGCCGGCCTTGAGAGTGAAGCCCTGCGCCAGGCCGTGCTGGGCCATTGGCTGCTCAAAGAGGCTGCCGTCAAATGGCAACGGGGCACGCTCGCCCGGGACCTGGCCCATTGGTGCTGCAACCTCGAGCAAGGGGTGGTCACCCATCGCTGCACCGGTGATCAGGTGTGGGGTCAGCGATGGGACCTGAGGGGCTGGAGCCTGGCGTTGGTGGGGGCTCCTGCTGCGCTCGATGCAACGCCCAACCCGATGCAGGCTTCGATGCTCTGCCTAGCGTGATGGTCATCTCCGGATGGTTGGGCTGGTGGCTGGATCTCGCTCGTTTTCAGCGCCAACCCTGATTGCGGCCGCGGCCCTGGTGCCCCTCGGCCTCGCGGGTCTGCACCAGCCTGGGATCTCGTTCCCGTCCATCGGCAGGGCGGCATCGGTTGATGCACGCGCGATGGATGAGGCACTGGATCAGCAGGAAGCGGCCCTGGTGCAGCGCCAGGAGGCCGAACTTCTGCTCAGTCAGTTCATTCGCGCCCAGATGACCCGTCATTACTGGGGGCATTTCGCCCATTCGCTCACGGATCTGGGGATCCTCAGCAGCAAGCGGCTCACGGCAACCGTTGTGTCGTCGCCTGCGGGCAGTGATCTCTGGCTCAGGCCAGAGCGTGGCAGTGAGGGTTACGCGGCGGCTGTGCGGCAGGCAGGCCCACGCGTCTCGCGCTGGCAGTGCCGCGGCCCTTTGCCCCCCCAGGGCGTCCAGCTCAGTCTTGACAATGGCTGCCCCGTTGGATGGGAACAGATTGCGCTGCGCCGAGGATGACAGGCATCGTTCGCCACGGTTGATGACTGATTGTTCAGGTTGTGAATGTTAGTTTCGACATCACAAATTGGACGCGAGGTCGATGCTGAACCTGGTGAATCGAACGCGTTCAGCCTTCCTCTCCATCGTCGTTCTGACGATGGGTGGCGTCCTTGGCGTGATGGTCGACCAGCGGGATGGGCGGGCGAACCCCTGGCAAACCGGTAGTCCGCGCTGGAGAACGGATCGCGATGCATTTCGGCTGTTTTTTGAAACCGGAATGGTCACGGACCGTGGCCTGGCAGCTGGAATTGCAGCGTCGGGCTGGACAGCCGAAGAGATTCACTTCGGCATGACCAAGGTCTATGACGTCAACCCTCTTGGGGTTGCGCGTTTCCTGTATTCCAATGCAGGTGCTGAATTTCTTGTTGAGCAAACCCAGAGCTATTCACCGTTCTGGATGAAAAACAACTCAGCGGTTGTCGCTCTTCGGTCCGCGATCATGGCCGATGCTGCGGATGGAACCCTGTCTTCGGCAGGCATCATGACCCGTCTGCCCGTGGCCTTCGCCCTGGCAGACAACGGTGCAGCCGCCGGGGGCCAGAACGTGTGCAAGCCAGGGCTCAAGGCGCCGCGGGACACCTCACTTCTCTCCTGGTATGTCTTCCTGCCAGCCTGCATTCAGGCCTATCAGGTTGTGCCGGAATCGGGTCTGCGTTGACCGATCACGCGACGGTGACGAAGGCGTTGGGGGAGCCGGCCTCCCTGCATGGCGTTGAGGAGGCGCCGTAACAGGGCAGCTTCCTTGACGCCCTTGGCGCCCTTGCTGAGCACCGCCTGGAACGGCCGTTCCGGCCCGAGCCAACGCTCCGCCAGGGACGCGTCGATCGGCAGCGACAGGGATTCGTCCCAGTGGTCGGTCTCCAGCGTCCAGCCCCGCTCGCGCAGCGTTGTCAGCAAACTCCTCTGGGCACTGAAGTCCTGCATCCAGGTGCGCTCGCGCTCGAGCAGCGACGCCAGCATGACGCGCTCGTCCCCGGTCAGCCCCTCCCGGCTGGATGGCGATGACTCGCAGAGTGACAGCAGGGCCTCCGCCGGACCGAGGTCGGCGTCACTCAGGAGCAACCGCAACTGAGCGGTCGGTGCGCAGCGTTGTTCAAGCTGATGCGCCAGGCGTTCGGCCGCGAGGCCTGGAAGGTCCTGCCGGTTGAAGCGCCCTGCCACGATCTCGAAGTGATGGCCCTCCGGGAGTTGTTCCAGGGCAGCGATCTCGGCCATCAGCTGGGGCCGATGCAGGGGGTCCAGCAGTTGAAGCTGAGCCGTCAGTCGTTCCTGTTGCCGGACGTCGGCGCAGAGAATCGAGAGGCTGCCATCGGCGACGGCCTGCAGCGGATCCAGGCTCCAGAGCAGAGACCCACCGCCCAGCATCAGAACGCGGTCCGTCCGTTGCCATCTCATCCCATGCCACAGGCGTTCCCGCAGCCGCTGCAGGCGCTCGCCGTCCTGACTGAGCTGCCGCTGCAGCCACCGCTCCAGTTCCGGCACTTCCGGTCCGCTGCTCACCAGCAGGGGGTGCTGATCCACCGCTTCAGCTGCGGCTGCAAGCTGAGCGGCCCGGCGTTCGAGCATTCGCTGGCGCCGCTCCCCTTCCCAGCCGAGTTCGCCGGGTGTCCAGAACACTTCGCCCTGCAGTGCTGACGGCAGGTATTGCTGCGCAACCCAGTGTTCACGAAAGGCGTGGGGATAGCGATAACCCTTGCCATCTCCGAAGGCCTCGCCATCCCGGTTGGCATCCCGCAGGTGGCTCGGCACCTCCTGAGCGGCACGGGAGCGCACATGTTGGAGGGCTTCAAAAATGCCGATGGTGCTGTTGCTCTTCTCGGTGTTCGCCAGATAAAGGGCGGCCTGCGCCAGGGGATAGAGACCCTCCGGCAAGCCGGTGCGTTCAAAGGCTGCCGCGCAGGCTTCCACCACCACCATGGCCTGGGGGTCGGCGAGGCCGACATCCTCGCCAGCGGCGATCAGCATGCGCCGGAAAATGAAGCGCGGGTTCTCACCGGCTTCCACCATCCGCGCCAGCCAGAACAGGGCCGCATCCGGATCCGATCCCCGCAGCGACTTGATGAAGGCGCTGATCGTGTCGAAGTGGGCGTCCCCCTGCTTGTCGTACAGAACCGCGCGCTGCTGGATGGACTCCTCGGCAATGGAGAGATCAATCACCACCGTTCCGCTGTCCGGGTCCGGCGGCGTGCTCTCCACCGCCAGCTCGAGGGCATTGAGCAGGCTGCGGGCATCACCGTTGGCGACATTCACCAGGTGATCGACGGCCTCCTGGCTGATGTCGACCCCACGTTTGCCATAGCCCCGGTCTTCGTCGCTGAGGGCGCGGCACAGCAGACTGCGCAGATCCTCGGCCTCCAGGCTCTGCAGCCGAAACAGTCTGGAGCGGCTCACCAACGCTTTGTTGACCTCGAAGTAGGGGTTCTCCGTGGTGGCACCGATCAGGGTGAGGGTTCCGTTTTCAACCCAGGGCAGCAGGGCGTCCTGCTGTGCACTGTTGAACCGATGCACCTCGTCGATGAACAGAATCGTGCGCAGGCCGTGCTGTTCGAGTCGGCGGCGGGCCGCATCGACCTCGCTGCGCAGATCCTTCACGCCGGCCAGCACGGCATTGAGGCTGCTGAAGTGCGCGCGGGTGTGATTGGCAATGATGCGCGCCAGGGTTGTCTTGCCGACACCCGGTGGACCATGCAGCAGCAGGTTGCCGACCCGGTCAGCGGCAATGGCGCGGCGCAGGAGTCGACCCTCCGCCAGGATCGCCCCCTGCCCGGCGAATTCCTCCAGGGTTCTGGGCCGCATCCGGTCGGCCAGGGGCGCCTGTCGCTGACGCAACTGATCACCGTGATGGGAAAACAGGTCGGCGGCCATGCAGACATCGGCGTTCGCCAATTTTGACCTCTCCGGGATCAGCAGGTCTGAAAAATCGACCCATACTTGGTTTTCAAGCCAGAAGTCTGTGAAGGGTTCCCTTCGTCTCGTCGGTCTGACAGCCCTCGGCCTCGGACTCGCCGCCTGCGGTCCGTCGACGCCGCAACGTCCGCCCCTGGCTGTGGATCAGGCGCCGGTGGAGGAGGCACGGTTCACCGATGATGTGGACACCGTGAGCACGCTGGAGGCTCACGACCTGGTGCAACTGGCTGCCCAGACCTCAGGTCGTGTCCTCGAATTGAAGGTTGCTCAGGGTGACAGGGTCAGCCCCGGCCAGTTGATGGTGGTGCTCGACCAGGCCCAGGAACGGGCTGCACTCGCAGAAGCGAAGGCCAAGGAGGAGACGGCCCGGGTTGACTGGGAGCGTGAGGAGTTTCTCGCCAGGGTGGGGGCCGCGTCGTTGCGTCAGCGCGACTCCTATCGCACGCGCTACATCGCAGCGGCTGAAAAAGTGAAATCGCTGGAGGCGACGCTCAGTTACAGCAACCTCCGCGCGCCGACTGCGGGAACCGTTGCGGATGTGCAGGTGAAGGTGGGGGACGTGGTGCAGCAGAACCAACCCTTCACCAGCGTGGTCAAGAACAATGCGCTGGAGGCACGGGTGGAAGTGCCGGCGGTGTTCGGTGATCGCCTCGCCGTTGGGCAGCCGGTGCTCCTCAGTGCGCCAGGCAGCGGCACGCTGCTGTCAACGGGAGCGATTGAGTCGATTGATCCCCAGGTGGATCCGCAGACCCAGGGCTTGCTGGTCAAGGCGCTCTTCCCCAATCCAGATGGCATGCTGCGCAGCGGTCAGAGGTTGCGCACCCGCGTTCAGCTGCGCTCCCAGGAGCTGTTGTCGGTGCCGTTTGCTGCGGTGACGCAGAGCTCCGGGCAGAGTTTCGTGTTTCGGGTCGGCAGCTTCGAGGATCTCAAGGCCAATCCGGGCAAGGCGGATGTCGAGCGCATCGGCAAGGGCCTTCAGCACGGCAAGTTGCCGAAGGAGACCGTCTTCGCGTTGCAGACGCCCGTCAGCATCGGCCGATTGCAGAACAACCGCTATCCCATCACCAAGGGGCTGACCGCTGATCAGCAGGTGATCACCTCGAATCTGCTCAACCTCAGGCATGGCATGCCGGTGGTGATCAAGCCCGCTGGGGCCGCACCAGCCACCGACGCTTCGACCGAGAACTGAGGCGTCGCGATGTCTGCATCCAATAACTTCATCACCCGACCGGTTCTCAGCACGGTCTGCAGCCTGTTGATCGTGATCGTCGGTCTGATCGCGATCCCGATCCTGCCGATTGAAAATCTGCCGGACATTGCGCCGCCCACCGTGAAGGTGCAGGCCACCTATGTGGGGGCCGATGCCGTGTCCGTTGAGCAGGGCGTCACCTCGGTGCTGGAACAGCAGATCAACGGCGTGGAGGAGATGGATTTCATCACCTCCAACAGTTCAGCCGATGGTGTGAGCTCGATTTCGGTGTCCTTCAACAGCGGTACCGACGGCAACATCAACCAGGTGAATGTGCAGAACCGGGTGTCACTCGCTGAACCCCAGCTGCCGGAGGAGGTGCGCAAGGCCGGTGTCACCGTCAACAAGGCCTCCAACTCGATTCTGCTCGTTTACAACTTCGTCAATTCCGATCCCTCCAAGACCGAATACAGCGTCGAGACCATCAGCGGCTATCTCGACAAGAACCTCACCGACAACATCAAGCGTGTGCCCGGGGTCGGTGAGGTCACCTATTTCGGCAACCGCAAGGTGGCCTTCCGGCTCTGGCTTGACCCCGAGAAGCTCACGGC
>JBGKDM010000083.1:0-3223 GCA_042954165.1 Synechococcus sp. | reverse complement strand
GCGAGGTGCGTCTTGATCGGCCGCCTCAGCGGCGGTGGCGTCGTGATCAGGCTCATCTCCCGCACACCGGACAGGCTCATGTAGAGCGTCCTTGGAATCGGGGTCGCTGACAGGGTCAGCACGTCAACGTCTTTGCGCAGTGCCTTGATCTTTTCTTTCTGGTTGACACCAAACCGCTGCTCTTCGTCAACGACAAGCAGTCCAAGTTTGTCGAATGCGGTGCTCTTGCTCAGGAGTTGGTGGGTTCCCACCACGGCATCGATGGTGCCTGTCTTGAGGCCCTCCAGAATTCCCTTGCGTTCTCCGGTTGTGCGGAATCGGTTGAGCAGGGCCACCTTGATGGGGTATGGGGCAAAGCGTTCCGACAGGGTCCGCCAGTGTTGCTGGGCGAGCACGGTGGTCGGCGCCAGCATCGCCACCTGTTTTCCCGCCGTGATCGCTTTGAAGATGGCCCGGATCGCCACCTCGGTTTTGCCGAATCCCACATCGCCGCAGACCAGTCGATCCATCGGCTGATCTTTTTCCATGTCCCGCTTCACATCGGCTGTGGCCTTGAGCTGATCAGGCGTCGGCTCATAGGGAAAGGATTCCTCCAGTTCGCTCTGCCAGGGACCATCCACCGGAAAGGCGAAGCCTGCGGCCTGATGACGCTCCGCGTAGAGCTTGACCAGATCAAGGGCGACCTTGCGCACCGCCTTGCTGGCGCGCTCCTTGGCCTTGACCCACGCAGACCCTCCCATCTTGCTGAGCTGGGGAGGCGTGTCGCTGTTGGCGCGATAGCGTCCGAGACTACCCAGCTGGTCTGCAGCAACGCGCAGGATCCCGTCGGAATACTGCACTACGAGGTAGTCACGGATCTCTCCGCTGATGGCGAGTTTCTCGAGTTGCTTGAAGCGACCGATTCCGTGATTCCTGTGCACCACAAAGTCGCCCGGCTGCATCTTGTTGGGATCAACCGTGCGGCTGGCCGCTTTGCGTCGCCGCCGCACATAGCCACTGCTGGTGAGGTTTTGCTGCCCGAAGAACTCGCGATCGGTGATCAGCACCACCCGCCAGGCCGGCAGCTGAAGACCCTCCAGCTCAGCATTCCCCTTGGTTTTGAGTGCCACCGGTGTTCCCTGCTCGATCAAGCGATCGATCGCCTGGATGTCTCCAGCGTTTGGAACGAAGCGACTGATGCAATCGTGCTCCTCGAGCAGGGCCACGGCGCGACTGGGCTGGGCTGACAACAGCCAGACCGCCTGTCGCTCGCGTTGGTAGCTCTTCAGCAGCTCCCCCAGCTTCCCGAATTGATTCGGGTAGGCAGGTACGGGCCGGCTGGACAGGTCAAAGGCGTTGCTGTGATCATCGCTTTCCTGGAGTTCTGCGAGGTCAAAGCCAGGGAAGGCATCTGTGAGCGCCATGGCTGCATCGATCGCGCGATGCAGGGGCGGTACGTCCAGTTGCAGTTCGCTGTAGTGGTCTGCCGCATGCTCCAGCCACTGCTGGCCATGGGCCTGTCCATGGCGTCGTTCATCGATGACAACGCTGCACCCCTCCGGTAAATAGTCCAGCAGTGAGGCGGGTTGATCCCAGGCCAGCCCCATCAGGCGACGCATGCCCTCGGGGGTTCCCCCCTCCAGCAGTGTGTTGAGCTGGGTTTCGTCCAACAGCCTGTCCAGGCCATCGGGCATCGACTCCCTGAGCTGTTCGGCGATCAGGGGGCTGAACCCGGTCGGTGTGAGCCGAAGCTGCTCCACCGGATCGAGGGACCGTTGACTGGCCGGATCGAATTCCCGCAGCTTGTCGAGCTCATCACCGAACAGTTCAAGCCTGACGGGCAACTCGCTGCTGACGGGAAAAATGTCAACGATGTCCCCTCTCCGGCTCCAGGTCCCTTCCTGGTCAATGGTGGAGACCTTCTCGTATCCCAGTTGTGCAAGCCATCCGGCGAGTTCCTCAAGATCGATTGAATCGCCACGTCGAAGCGTTCGGCACCGCTGCGCCAGGGCCGCCGGAGGTGGAAGGTGGGGTTGCAGGCACCGTTCCGTCGCCACGATGGCAAGACCGTTGTCGCTGCCGCTGTCCTGAAGTTCGCTGAGAACCTGCAACTGTCCCCAGGTGATTTCGGTGGTGGGGTCAAAGGGCTCGTAGGGGGATCCCTCGCTTGTGGGGTACAGCTGGGTGGATCTCCACCCCATCAAGTCGAGCAGAGCTGTCCAGCGCCCCGCCTCTTCCAGCGTTGGGACCACCACCAGCATGGATTGCTCAGCCCGTTGTGCCAGTGCACTGGCCACCAGGGCGCGGGCCACGCGTCCGCCCCCACGCATCAGGAGGCGTTCCGACCGTTGACTGCGCTCGAGCAGTTCACCGGTCAACGCCGTCGTCTTGAGCAGGCGCACCAGGGAACTCAGCGGCATGGATGCGGTTCAGGTCAATTGGTGATCTTCGCAAGCGATTGGGCTCAGTGCTTGGTCACTGCGCAGCCCCGATTTGGACAGCCCCTGCTATGACCCCCTCATCACCCGAAGGGATGGATGGCCCGCTTTCGATGCCCACAGTGCTGCTGTGGACCTGCGATTGTGCTGCATCCGCCAGCCGGATCCACACCGATCTGTCGTCGCTGTGGATCCGTTCTGGAGCGACAACCCTGGGTGCGACCGCTGCCCGCTCTTGTTTTGCTGGCCGTCGGCTCTGCGCTGGTGGCTCTCTCCATTCCTGCGGTACTGGAGCCTCACGACCAGCGGGACATCCATCCGGATGTCAAAGTCGAGTCCACGCTGCTGACGTGAGCACGGCAGGGTGGACGGGTTGATCTTGCACCGGATGTCATGTTGTCGCCTGAGGAGACCAAGCTGATCGCCTTTCTGGCCTTCGGTGCAGCCGTGACTACCCTCGGCGCCTGGATGCTTTCGAGTGTCCGACAAGGAACGAACGATCCCCTCCGCTGATTGGTTGACACGCTCAGTTCAGTGACCCAAACGTTCAGGCTGCTCTGCCTGAATCCTCTTCTGTTCCCTGAGAGAGCTTGCGGTGGGCCTTATCGGCTTTGCGAAGGATCTTCTGTGCTGCCTCCCGCGTCAGGCATTCTTCAGCCTTGATCTGAAGTTTTTCAAGTTTGCGATGCTGCTTATCCGGATTCATCGATCGACCGTCCTTAAGCACAGTTTAAGGCCTGGTTAGGGATTGTGCTGTTGGCGCGGCCCTTCCAAGGCGTTTGCGGGTTCGGATGGTTTCAGTCCTG
>JBGKDM010000082.1:0-3309 GCA_042954165.1 Synechococcus sp. | reverse complement strand
GCCGTAATGTGGCCCGATCTGGCTTGATTCGTTCATGACCGTGACCGCCAGCAGCGGCAGCCCAAGGGTCTCGCCTCAGCTCTTCGACACCCTGCCTCTCTCGAGCGTTCGTCAGGCTGAACAGCAAGACCGCTTCCCTGATGGCGGCGAGCTTGACAATCTCATCACGTTTTTCCGTAGCGGCCAGGACCGTCTCCAGGCAGCGGAAATCCTGGCCGAGAACGCCGAGGCCATTGTTGCCAGGGCAGCCAACCGAATTTTCGCCGGCGGCACTCCGCTCTCCTTTCTCGAATCGCCCCTCACACGCGGCGAATCCAACCAGGGCGACGGAACTGTCCTGGCCGCTGACCAGCTGGCTTTCCAGCGCTCTGTGGAAACGTTCACCGGGTCGAGCGCGTCAGTCCAGACCGGAAACGCGCTGACGCGTCTTCTCCGCGGGAACAGTGAAGATGCCGATGTGCGGGTGGTTCTTCCGACAGGCTTCTCGCCGATCAGTGTGGCGAAATACGGACCGGCGCGAATGCGCAAATCCGTCCGTGATCTTGGCTGGTTTCTCCGCTACGTGGGCTACTCCCTTGTGGCGGGTGACCCCAGCATCCTGTCCGTGAACACGCGTGGGCTTCGGGATGTTCTTGAAAAAGGCTGCTCGCTTGCAGCGACCAATGTGGCCCTCCAGGAAATGAGAGCTGCAGCAGCCTCACTGCTTCGCGACCGTCCTGAAGCCCGACGCATGGCGATCGATTGCTTCAACGTGCTGTTGAAGGAGTTGGCTGTCGCGACGCCGTCAGCGCGCCAGAAACTCGGCAGCGCACAGCGCCAGGGACTCCAGCTTCCTGCGATCTACGCGCTGGCAGCTCAGGGGCAGTCCCAGCGCTACAGCATCAAGCCCGGGATGAGCGGCAACGAACGTCAGGAGATCGTTCGGGCGGCCTACCGCCAGGTTTTCGAACGGGACATTGCCAAGGGCTACTCCCAGATGCCTTGTGCATCGGAAGCCTCCCAGCTCGTGCAGGGAAAGCTCTCCATGCGCGAATTCATCCGTGCCCTCGGTCGGTGCAAGGAATACAGGCAGCAGTTTCACGATCGCTTCGTCAACAGTCGCGTAGTTGAACTCGCCTACCGCCATTTCCTTGGCCGAGGCATCAGTTCCCTCGAAGAATTCAAGACGGGATTCGCGATCCTCAGTGATCAGGGCCTCAACGGGCTCATCGATGTGCTGGTCAACTCAGCGGAATACGCCCAGACCTTCGGTGAGGAGACCGTACCCTTCCTGCGGGATCTGGGTGAGGAAGCCCAGGAGAGTGCCGGCTGGGGCTCCAACCGGAAACTGTTCAGATTCAGTGCCCCCTTCGACGGCGCCCCCCAGTACGTCACCCTTTACGCCTCCTACCGTCAGCCCCTCGCCGATCAGCACGTCTACGGCGGCGGCAACGATCCGATCGGCAACCAGTACGGAGCCATTTTCCCGAGCGGGACAGCATCGGTCAGCACACGCCCTGCTCCCTACGGCTACGACAGCCGAAGGCTTCTGGTCAGCAATGGCATGGCGTCGCCCGGCCAGATGGACAGCGCCCAGTTCCGCTCCAGTCGTCCCCGCAAAGTTGGCCCTCGGGTGGTGCGACTTCAACAGATCGCCACAGGGGGAGCCGCGGTGCCCAAGCGTGGCGGCCAACCGAGTGTCCGCAACACCGAAGCCAGCACGCAGGCAGTGATTAACGCTGTCTACGTCCAGGTTCTGGGCAACAGCGGCTATGCCGGTGAACGGATGACATCGAGCGAAGCGCGCCTCGAAAACGGGGAGATCTCCCTCCGGGACTTCGTTCGTTGCATTGCCCGTTCCGATGCCTTCCGTCGTCGTTACTGGAACGGTCTCTATGTCGCGAAGGCGATTGAGGTCATGCATCGTCGCCTCCTCGGTCGTCCCACCTTCGGCCGCTGGGAGATCGATGCATTGTTTGACACCGCTGCCCGCAAGGGGTTCTACGGGCTTGTTGATGCACTGCTTGACAGCAAGGAATATCAAGAGTGCTTCGGCGACGACACCGTTCCTTACGAACGCTTCATCACACCCAAAGACCTCAACACCCGACGGGTCCCCACCTGGAAGCGCGAGGTCACTGTGTTCGGCACCACCTCCTTTGTCTCTGCCGGACGACCCGAAGCCCAAACAGGGTCAGCCTTCACCTCAAGCGCTGATCTCACCCCGCGCAATTTCCAATCCACCTCCCCATCGACACAGACCTGGTCACTGGAATCCATTGGTTCAGGACGTGATTCACGTTTTGCATCGCTGAATGCTGTCCGCCTGAATACCCGCTCAGATCGCTCCCAATCCACTGGAATTGGTGCTTTCAAGTCTCCATTCGGCCGCGTCAAGTCGGGCAGTTCAACTCCCAACGCTCCAGGAACAACTCTGGCCAAGGCACTTCAATCAAGTGATGCATCAGGATTGCAGCGTCGAGCAGGCATCCCTGACCTCGTCAGGCTTGAGGCGCCTTTCACTGAAGATGAACTTCGTGCAGCCATCAATGCGACCTACCGACAACTGATCAATCGAATCCCTCTCGAGGCAGAGCGGCTTGTCTCAGCAGAGTCGAAACTTCGCAACGAGGACATCAACCTCGCTGGATTCGTCGAAGCCGTTGCCCTGAGTGACACCTATCAGGACAAACTCTCTCGCATGGCGCCACTTCGTGCAGCCTCCGCCGCCTATCTCAATCTGACTGGACGCGCAGCTACCCCTGCTGAGGTCGCTGAATTCCTCCAGATGCGTGCTTGCAACGGGCAACCGGCCGCGGTCAGGCTTGTCCTCGAACGTCGCAGCGACGATCTTCAGGATCAGGCGCCAAGGATTGTGGGCATGCAGACAACCCAGGGTCAGCCCCAGGCAACGGTGACCCGCACAGCCTCCCTGTTCGGCGGCAATGCAGCCATCAACCCGAACGAGTCATCAGCGATCTGAAACTGACGCTGACATCACCAACATGGTGCACATCCTCTCCTGATAATTCAGGGGAGGTTTTTTATTAAATAGCAAGAAACTAGCGTCGCTAAATGTCACAAACGAAGGCCTGGGCGGCCTGCCCTGACGGCTCGCGAAAAGCACTGCGGCGCAAGGGATCAGCACAGAAACGGAGGGCGTGAAGAACTGTTACCGCGCCGCCAAGTTCTGTCAACCACTCACGCAGAATGTCCAGGCGATCAGTCAAACTGATTGCGTAAACCACTCACCGGATCTCGGCCTCCCTCGGGCGGCCGCGCTTTTCGAGGCAGAACTGCATGAGCATCGTCTCCAACTCGATCATCAAC
>JBGKDM010000081.1:0-13165 GCA_042954165.1 Synechococcus sp. | reverse complement strand
AGAACAACCCACTGCCCACGCAGGTCATTCAATGACCAGCGTTTTCCCTTCCTGTGATCACGCGATGTTCCGAGCAGATCAAAATCAGGAGCAGGTTGGCCGATATCAGGGGCCGTTCCTCCAAGGGCCAGTGCAGGCCTTGGAAGCATCAAAAAAGCCCCGATCAATGCAGACCGTTGAAGCAAGCTGCGACGGTTCATGCGAAATGATCAGGGCGACAAAATCAGACCTGGTGGATCTGACCAAGCAATCAGAACTTGCTCAGATCAACACCGAGGGCACGAGCATAGGCACCAAGACCCTTCTTCTGAATGGTCTTGAGAGCGCGCGTCGTCACACGGAGCTTGACCCAGCGATTGCCTTCGGCCCACCACAGCCGACGCTGCTGCAGGTTGGCCTGCTGCAGCTTCTTGGTGCGGATATGGGAGTGGCTCACGGCCATGCCGTTGTTAGCGCGCGTTCCGGTGAGCTGACACACCCGAGACATGATGACGTTCCTGAAGAGCTATGGCACTTGGCCAACTTTCATCTTACCAAAGAGGGATCGTCAGATCCCTCTCTCCATCAGCTCGGACATCAGTTTGGTCGTGCGTGTCTGAAAGCCGGCAAGTTCTCCCGGCTCCAATCCACCCACTGACAGACGCGCCATGTCGTAGAGGTGGCTGGCGAGAGAACCGGCCAGTTGCTGACTGGGCGAACTGCCCTCACCACCAGCTCCGACGAGCACACTGCCGGCACTGAGTTTCAGAAGGCCCTCGACCAGGGGATGGCGGCGATTGACCAGAAGCACATGGTGCTCTGGCAGACCTGGGAGCCGTTGTTCCATCAGAGCCCCGATGTCGTTCATTCGACGCATCTGTTCCGGCAGAAGGATCATGGATGCGGGGGCCTCAGCCCCTCCCTTGAGGGCCTGAACCTGAACCGTCACCTTGTCGTTGCCCAGCGCTGCTTTGATCAGGCTGCGCAGACTCTCACTCTGGGTTTCACCATCCTGATCGGACAGTTCGGGCTGCTCGTCACTGAGACTTGAATCGAGTTCTGAATCAACACGCTGGAACTTGAGTTCCTCGTTCCTGGATTCCAACCAGGGGATGAACTGACTGTCGATGACGGTGTCAGCCAGCAACACCTCAGCGCCCTGGCCTTTCCAGAGACTCAAAGCACCCGCCTGGGCGATCTCATCGGTGCAATACAGAACACGGTTGGCATGGTCTCCGGACTGACGGCTGCGGTAACTCGCAAGCGTGGTGTAGGCCCGATCGTCCGTTCCAATCGGTTCGTCTTCAGTGCTGGTGGCAGCCTCAGCTGTCGTGCCGAAGAGAACGAGTTCGCTGATCTGCTCCGCAAATTTGTCGTCTTCCATGGCCCCGATCTTCACGAAGGGAGCCAAGGCATCCCAGGCCTCGGCATAGGCTTTCGGGTCGTCTGACTTCAGCGAACGCAGACGATCGGCAACTTTCTTGGCAACGAAATTTCCAATCGACCGAACCCTGCGATCGGTCTGGAGAGCGCTGCGGCTCACATTCAGGGGGATATCGGGTGAATCGATCACACCGCGCAACGGAAGCAGATAGCGGGGGACGATCTCCTTGATCGAGTCGCTCACAAACACCTGGTTGCAATACAGGCGGATTTCACCCTTCTCCCAGTCGGCACGACCGCTCACTTTCGGGAAGAAAAGGATGCCCTGCAGTGCATAGGGATAATCGGTGTTGAGATGGACCCAGAGAAGGGGATCGCCCTGGAACGGATAGAGGTAGCGATAGAGATCGATGTAGTCCTGATCACTGAGCTCGCGGGGTGACTGCCGCCAGGGCGCCACTTTCCTGTTGACCGACTCGCCCTCAAGCTCGACGGTCACCGGCATGAAGTCGCAATACTGCGTGATCAGATTGCGTAAACGAGCCGGTTCGAGATATTCCAGTTCGTCCTCCATCAGATGGAGCACCACATCCGTGCCGGGTTCGGAACGGGTCCCTGCCTCCAGGGTGAAGTTGGGTGATCCGTCACAGCACCAGCGGACGGCCTCGGCATCCGGTGTGGCGGAACGGGTGACCAGTTCGACCTGCCGCGCCACCATGAAGCTCGAATAGAACCCAAGGCCGAAATGGCCGATGATGGCATCGTCTTCCTGCTTGTACTTCTCGAGGAAATCCTCCGCGCTTGAGAAGGCGACCTGATTGATGTATCGCTTCACCTCCTCGGCGGTCATGCCGATGCCGTTGTCGCTGATGGTGACTGTTTTCTGCTCGCGATCGATCCGGATCGAGACCGCCCCTTCCGGGCCCTCCGTGCAATCGCCGGCCATCGACGCCATGCGCCGCTTGCTGATGGCATCGGCGGCATTGCTGACCAACTCCCTGAGAAACACCTCATGGCCGGAATAGACGGCCTTTTTGATGATCGGGAAGATATTTTCAGTGTGGATCTGGATCTGGCCCTGTTCCAGCACGGTCATGGCGTCACGACGAACAGGGCGACACTAGGGAGTGCCTGAAATTGCCTCAAGGGATCTGAAGTCGGGGTCTCCGTACCCCCCTGATACAGCAACGTTCAGGGAGTTCGCTGAAGATCCGACCGCTCTTCAGCGAGAATCGCTCCCTCGACAGGGCACACCTGCAAACAGATCCCACAATCGATGCAGGTGTCGAAATCGATCCAGTAGAACTCAGTTCCTTTCTTGTTGCGACCCTTGCCGGGTTGGATGCAGGCGACGGGACAGGCATCGAGGCAATCGGCGATGCCTTCGCAGACATCGGTCACGATCGTATGGGCCATGAAAGGATCGAATCAGGCCGTGATCTTAGTCAGTGAGCCAGGCCAGACTGCTGCATCGCCGCTCACTGAGATGGTCGATCGCCGCCTGTCTGTCGGACTGAGGTTCAAGCTCGATCAGAGCGGTGAGTCCCTGTTGATGCAGAGCCCGCTGATGCTTCAACGCAGCCTCCAGGGATGAGGCCTTGTCGTAGGCGACGAGGACCCGATCCGACGTGGTCACGGAAGGCTCCTTGGCGGCCGGCAGATCTCGGATGTCGTCAAGACAGAAGCTGAAACCAAGACCCGCCGCCGCTGGTCCCTGCGCTCCGAACCGTCGCAGAACACCGTCGTATCGACCGCCCCTGGCGATCACGACAGGGGCAGAGGATCCCTGGCAGACCAGCTGGAAGACGAGTCCGTCGTAAAGCTCGAAATGGGGTTGGAATGTGGGATCCAGCTGCAGACGTACATCGAGGTCGTCAACCAGAGGCTGAAGATGGCTGAACAGGCGTTCCAGCTGGGACAACACAGGCTGGGGACCGAACAGACGGCGCAGTGACTCCAGAACTGCGTCGGGTCCACCGCGCAGATCCATCAGGCGTTCAAGCCGTTCGCGCAGCTCGTCGGACAGGCAGAGCTCGCGGAGCCGCAGCCGATCAAAACTGACCAAAGCGTCCTTCACGGTCGAACGGACGGCCGCATCGACAGGCGCGAGGACCATGTCCATCAAGGCGGAGTGGCCAATCAGAAGCTGAGCACCATGGCCGTCCTGAAACTTGAGGGCCTCCACCGACGCCATCAGAAGGCTGAGGAGCTCGAGTTCACCACCAACCTCCTTGCATCCGAACAGTTCCACACCGCTATGGAGCTTTTCCTCGATGCGTTGTCCGCCTTCATCGCTGAGACGACTTTCAAAGACGGTTCCTGACGACCAGAGCCGCAGCGGTCTTGGACGCTGAGACAGCCGCGTCGTCGCGGCTCTCGCGATCGATGCAGTCAATTCAGGCCGTAGACCCAAGGGTTCATCCGCTACCAGACGCACGATGTCGGAACTGTCGATTCCACCACCGGCCTTGAGCGTGTCCATGCGCTCCACCTGAGGAGGCCAGACCTCCTCATATCCCCAGGAGCGGAAGACTGCAGCAAGCCGCTCACGCAGAACCTGGTTGTGCTCCACCTGCTGGGGGTTCAGATCACGAGCGCCCGAGGCGGGTTGCAGGGCCATCTCAGAAGGAGCGAAGCTGACTCAGGATCCCATGCGCCCCAGTTCCGGTGCTCCGAACGAGGGGCCATCCAGCGGGGCGACCCGTTGCAGTTCAGCCGCAATCTGTGGGTGAAGCGATGCATTGGCCGCCAATACACGTCCACTGAGGAGATCGAAGGGCTGGCCTGAATACCCGGTGACCATTCCTCCCGCCTCTCGGACAATGGCGACGCCGGCAGCCAGGTCCCAGGGGGAAAGTCCCCGTTCCCAGTAGCCATCCAGCAGTCCTGCAGCGACAAAGGCCAGATCAACGGCGGCGGCACCTCCACGCCTGACCCCGTGCGTTCGATGCGTCAGCCAGCAGAACTCGGCGTAATTGTTGTCGAGACGCGTCTGCCGGTCATAGGCGAACCCCGTCACGAGCAGGGAATCAGCGAGATCATCACAGGCGGACACGGCAATGGAGTCCTCGTTACAGAACGCACCCTGTCCGGGACAACAGTGATAAAGGCGATTGAGAAAGGGAACGTCAATCGCTCCGAGGAGCGGCTGATCGTTCCAGCAGAGCCCAACGGAGGTGGCGAAGAATGGGACTCCATGGGCGAAGTTCGTGGTTCCGTCCAGAGGATCGACAACCCATTGGAGCCCAAGACCGTCGCCCAGGCGGCCTGACTCCTCCGCCAGGATTCCGACATCGGGCGTGCGCTGGCGCAGCAGCTCGACCACAGCCGCTTCAGCTGCTTCATCCGCTTCGGTGACGAGATCTCCGGCACGCCCCTTGCTGCGGATGTTGCTGAGGTTGCCGTAATGACGCATCAGGATCTCGCCGCCTCTGGACGCTGCAGCACAGGCTGTGGCATGAAGGGCCCTGAAATCAGCGTTTGTGAGGCCCGCTGCTGCAGCGATCGCTTCTGAGGGTCCAGCCATGGTCATTCCTCCTCAAGTGGCAGACCAGCAGTGACCTGACCCTTGCCGAAGTGGCGGCCGAACTGGAGCTCATACACCTCATCTTCGTCCTGGGTCTCCGCCTCAAGATCCGCCGTTGCCCGTGCCACACACAGAAGCCCGTATCCCTTGGACCGGAGTTCCCTTGAGAGACCCATGGCTTCACGTTGGTCGAGCTCACCGCTGATGACGCGCACGGCACAGGCTGTGCAACAGCCATTGCGGCATGAAAACGGGAGCGGGTCGCCCTGCAATTCGAAGCTGCGGAGGATGTACTCACCTTCCGGTACGTCATGGGTGATCGTGCGCTGCTCCTGTCGCCAGTGGATGGTCACCCTGTGGGTGCGGGGCATGCCGGGATGTGTTCGAACGCCCTGCTACATTCGCATTGCCCCAATCAGCCGCTGGAGAGGTGGCCGAGTGGTCGAAGGCGCAGCACTGGAAATGCTGTATAGGGGCAACTCTATCGAGGGTTCGAATCCCTCCCTCTCCGCTTCACACCGGCCTCAGAGCCGGTTTTTTTTTATCCGATTTCAAGCGAGCGGAGTGTTGAACAATTCAATGATTCTGCTGCGAAGGCGGCTTTGATTTGACGCAGGGAGTCGAGTCGTCAGCCAAATCGTCCGGAGACGTAATCATTAGTGGCCTGTTGACTTGGAGCATTGAAGATCCTGTCGGTGTCATTGAATTCGACCAGATATCCGACTTTGCCCGAGCCTCCTTGAAGAGCTTCAGCATTGAAGAATGCGGTCATATCGCTCACACGAACGGCTTGCTGCATGTTGTGGGTCACGATCACGATCGTGAAACTCTTCTTGAGTTCATGCATCGTTTCCTCGATCTTCAGGGTTGAAATCGGGTCAAGAGCAGAACAGGGCTCATCCATCAGGATGACCTCTGGTTGGATCGCAATGGTGCGGGCAATGCACAGGCGTTGCTGCTGGCCGCCTGAGAGGGAACATCCGCTCTCCTTAAGCTTGTCCTTGCATTCGTCCCACACAGCTGCCTGACGCAGGGAGCGCTCGACCAGCTCGTCCATATCGCCTGTATAGCCGTTGATGCGGGCACCGAAGGCGATGTTTTCGTAGATGCTTTTCGGAAATGGATTGGGCTGCTGGAACACCATCCCGATCCTTCGCCTCACCTCCACCGGGTCCACATTGGACTTGTAGAGATCGGCACCGTCAAACAGTACGCGTCCTGAGAGCGTGCAGTGGTCAATCAGGTCATTCATCCTGTTCAGGGCTCGCAGGACCGTTGATTTCCCGCATCCTGACGGGCCAATGAAGGCAGTCACCTTTCCCCGGGGGATATCGCAGTACACATTGCGTACCGCTGCCTGACCGCCGTAGCTGATCGTGACGTTCTCCAGAGAAAGACAGATATCGTTCAAACCTTTCGTGTCCTTGGTTGAAGGTGCTGCTTTCATGATGCGAATCGAAGACGTGTATGGAATGGATTAAATAATTAATATTTTATTGAGTATTAGGCGCAAATACTACTGCCGGGAAGTGAAATGATTGATCCACCTCGCAAATAAATTGAGGCACAGTATGAAGAGAACAAGAACAAATGAGGCTGCCCAAGCAAGTTCATTCTGGACTTCGTAGGGCATTGTGGCAAATTTGAAAATCAAGACGGACAATGTTCCGATCGGATTGAAAATCCCGTCCGCCCACCAGGGTGAATAGAGCGCTGTGAAGATCAACGGCGCCGTTTCACCCGCAGCCCTCGCAATCGCGAGGACAATGCCCGTGGCAATGGAACGTGAAGCCGATGGAAGGGTGACTCTCAGGATGGTGACGAATCTGGATGCCCCGACCCCGAGTGCGGCACGGCGAAGGTCGTCCGGAACAAGCTTGAGGCCCTCATCCGTGGTTTTGATCACTGTCGGCAGCATCAGCACGGCAAGGGCCATGCCACCGGCCACAGCGCTGTAGGACGAACCGAAGAGAACGCGAGTCGACACGATCGCGCTGTAGATGAAAACGCCGGCGATGATTGAGGGAACACCGGAGAGCACATTCGTGCCGAAGCGAATGAACTGGGCGAACCAACCACTACGTGAATATTCAGCCAGAAAGATTCCGCCGCCAATCCCGATCGGAATGGCAATCAGACTGGCGATCAGGGTCACAATCATTGAGCCCTGGACGGCGTTCCCGATGCCACCGTCAACGAGGCCCGGTGCCGGTTGCTCAAGCAGAAAAAGGTTGAGACTCAGCTGGCTGGATCCCTTGTAAAGGACGTAACCGAGCACCAGAATCAGCGGAAGCACCGCCACGACAGAGAACGTGCCTGCCAGAGCGGTGAGCGCCGATCCAGCAAGGTTGCGACCAAGTGTCGGTCTGTAGGTGAGATCAGGGACTGATCGATGCATGGGAGAACAGTCGCTCATCAGTACTTAAGGCTCAGTCGTTTCACCATCCACTGGGCAAGGATGTTCACCATCAGGGTCAGAATGATCAGGATGAACGCCGCATACATCAGTGACGAAACCTGACTGCCATCGGCCTCGCCAAATTGATTGGCGAGCATGGCTGCAATCGTGTTCCCCGGTGCCAGTAATGACCAGCTGAATGTATTGGAATTACCGATGATCATCGTGACCGCCATGGTTTCACCCATTGCCCGTCCGAGTGCCAGCATCACGCCACCAACGATGCCGGAAATCGAGGCGGGAAGAATCACATGAATGATGGCTGACCAGCGGGTACTGCCGATGCCGTAGGCGGCCTGCCTCAACCGCATGGGCACCTGGTTGAGAGAATCGCGCGAAATCGCCGTGATGATGGGAAGAATCATCACCACCAGAACAAGAATGGCGGGTGTCATCCCAGGACCGAGAGGTTCGGTGCTGAAAAAAGGAACTGCACTGAAGGCTGTGTGAAGCCAGATCAGAAGAGGGCGAATGGCCGGTTCCAGCACAAAAATTGCCCACAGACCCAGCACCACCGATGGGATTGCAGCCAGAAGCTCCACCATCACGCCGATGATCTCGCGCAGCCGTTTTGGGATAAAGCTTTCTGTGATGAAAATTGCAGTGCCCACCCCAAGAGGCACGGCAATCAGGAGTGACAGCAGCGAGGTGACAAGGGTTCCGTAAATCGCCGTGAACGCCCCGTATCGGTCGTCAACTGGATTCCAGCTCGATGTCACCAGGAAACGCCAGCCGTAGCGCTCCATCGAGTCGAGTGATCCCGTGAACACGATCAGAAGGATCGCGAACAGAACGAGAGCCACCATCGATGCCATCAGGATGGCTCCCTGTTTGAAGCTCGTGTCAACAAGCTTTTCCGAGGGAGGGCGATGCCTCAGGCGGTAGATCTCCCTTGGGTCTGTGGCCATGCTCTGGAGCTCTGACCCTTAAAAACTACGTGGCAGAGGATTCGGGCTGGTTATGAACGGATGATGCTGCCGTGAAATCCGCCATGGAACTGGCCTTGGGGCATCGGGTTTGGGCCGGTAGCGTGGGTGTTCCCTAGTGATGGCCATGGGGCGGATCGTCGGAATCGACCTGGGAACGACCAATTCCGTTGTCGCCGTGCTGGAGGCTGGCCGGCCCCAGGTGATTGCCAACGCTGAAGGCACACGCACCACGCCGTCCGTGGTGGGGTACACCAAGGACTCTGAACTTCTGGTCGGCCAGGCAGCCCGCCGTCAGCTCGTTCTGAACCCGAGGAACACGTTCGCGAACCTCAAGCGGTTTGTCGGGCGCAGCTGGGATGAGCTTGACGATTCCAGCCTCACGGTGCCTTACACCGTTCGAGCCAACGCGCAGAACAATGTGCGTGTGGCGTGTCCTCTCACCGAACGGGAATATGCCCCGGAAGAGTTGGTGGCCAGCATCCTCAGGAAACTGGTGGATGACGCCGCGACCTATCTCGGAGAAGCTGTTGAGGCTGCGGTGATCACCGTTCCCGCCTACTTCAACGATGCCCAGCGTCAGGCGACACGGGACGCGGGCCGACTCGCAGGACTCCAGGTTGAACGCATTCTCAACGAGCCCACAGCGGCAGCACTCGCTTATGGGTTTGACAGGAGCGCTGTCAAGCGCGTTCTTGTCTTTGATCTCGGAGGCGGCACGTTCGATGTCTCACTTCTTCGGGTCGCCAACGGTGTCTTTGATGTGAAAGCCACCAACGGTGACACCCAGCTTGGAGGCAACGACTTCGATCAGCGAATCGTGGATTGGATCGCTGAGGATTTCCTCAAGTCCAATGCCATCGATCTGCGCCGCGATCGTCAGGCACTCCAGCGCCTCACGGAAGCCGCCGAAAAAGCCAAACAGGAATTGTCGGGTGTTTCCTCAACCCCCATCTCGCTTCCCTTCATCGCAACAGGGTCAGATGGCCCCCTGCATATCGAGACCACGCTTGAACGCTCAACGTTCGAAGCACTGTGTCCAGACCTTCTGGACCGCTTGCTGATCCCGGTGCAGACCGCCCTCCGCGACTCGGGCTGGGCCGCTGACGAGATTGATGACGTCGTTCTCGTCGGTGGAAGCACGCGGATGCCGATGGTGCAACAGCTGGTCCGCACCCTGGTTCCCCATGACCCGTGCCAATCGGTGAACCCCGATGAAGTGGTGGCCGTCGGGGCTGCGGTTCAGGCGGGGATCCTCACGGGTGAACTGCGTGACCTGTTGCTGAATGACGTCACACCGCTGTCGCTGGGCCTCGAAACGGTTGGCGGTCTGATGAAGGTTCTGATTCCCCGGAACACACCGATCCCCGTTCGACAATCGGATGTCTTCAGCACCTCGGAATCGAACCAGGCGTCGGTTGAGATCCACATCTGGCAAGGCGAGCGTCAGATGGCCAGCGACAACAAATCGCTCGGGCGCTTCCGACTGTCAGGCATTCCACCGGCGCCACGAGGCGTGCCGCAGATCCAGGTGGCTTTCGATATCGATGCCAATGGCCTTCTCCAGGTCAGTGCCACGGATCGCACCACAGGCCGCAAGCAATCCGTCACCATCCAGGGGGGGTCGAATCTCAACGAAGATGAACTGCAGGCCCTTCTTGCCGAAGCCGAAGCCCGTGCGGATGAGGACAGGCGGACGCGCGCCTCGATTGAACGACGCAACCGGGCGCTGACCCTGGTGTCACAGGCGGAACGCAGACTGCGGGATGCGGCTCTTGAACTTGGTCCGTACGGCGCGGAGCGTCAGCAGCGAGCCGTGGAAATGGCCATGCGCGATCTGCAGGATCTGCTTGATCAGGACGATCTTCAGGAACTGGAACTGGGTGTGAGCGCGCTGCAGGAGGCCTTGTTCGGTCTCAACCGACGCCTTTCGGCTGAACGTCGTTCAGAGGCGAGTCCGCTCCAGGGCATCCGCAACACACTCGGTTCCCTGAAGGACGAATTGTTTGCCGACGACGACTGGGATGACGATCCCTGGGCTTCCCCCGCCGGTCGCCAGAGTCCCGGCCGCTACAGCGGGTCACGTCAGGGAATGGACCCCTGGGACGATGACCTCTACCGCTGAACCCAATTACTGGTCGCTGCTCGGTCTTGCTCCTGACAGCGATCCAGACGCGCTCAAGCGAGCCTTTCGGCGTGAGGCTCGTCGCTGGCATCCAGATCTCAATGGCAATGACCCCCAGGCTGAGGAACGTTTCAAGCTGGTCAACGAGGCCTACGCCGTTCTCAGTGACCCGAAGAAACGCAGACAGTGGGAACGGCAGGACCAACCGAACAACGACACCTCCGACCCGTTCCAGTCGGGTTTCCCTGATTTCGAGGACTATCTCAGGGTTGTGCTCGGCGAGATTCCGAGACATCGCCCCATTGAGGATCGCGGCGAGCAGGCGCCACGTTCCAGAGAAGGCGTCATTGACGACGATGGCCATGACTGGCCAGCTCCATCCCCCTCGCCACCGCCTCCGGTCCAGGCGGCCGAAAGCATCGAAACGGATGTCCTGCTGACGCCGGATCAGGCGTTGCTCGGCACGGCCGTGGAGCTTGAACTCTCGGACGGCACCGTTGTTGAGGTGCAGACACCTCCCCTCGCCGGAGATGGCTGGCGTTTGCGTCTCGCTGGGGTGACCCCGGGTGGAGGTGACCACTTTCTTCAACTCCGTGTTCAGACTGACGAGGGGCTTCGCATCGATGGACTGCGTGTTCTCTACAGGCTGGAGCTGCTGCCTGCTGACGCGGCACTGGGTTGTGCCGTGGACGTTCCGACGCTGGCAGGTCCAGTGACGCTGCAGGTACCACCAGGCTCATCCAGCGGCCGCTTGCTGCGCCTACGGGGACGGGGTCTGGAGCTGGAGGGTCGGCGGGGAGATCAGCTGGTGGAGATTGTGGTGGTGATTCCCGCTGAACTCAGTGACGCCGAACGTGCCCTCTACAGGCGCCTCCAGGAGTTGGCACTTGAATCGGAAGACGACTGACACCAGCACTGCGGTGACAGACTGACTCGGCGACCCAGGCTCGGATGCTCGTTCACGTTCTTCTCTATGACGCCGGTAAGGACAGTGAGGGAATTCACTCCCTCGAGCTCTCGGGTTCCACGGTGGTGCTGATGTTTGAAAACCCGGATGACGCCGAGCGTTATGCCGGCCTGCTTGAAGCCCAGGACTTTCCCGTTCCCTCCATCGAAGCGCTCGACCGCGAGGAGATTGAACTCTTCTGCCGGCAGGCGGGCTACGACGCCCGTTTCGTCGAGGCCGGCTTCGTCCCGAAGACTGATGAAGAGAGACTGCTGCTGGCACCGCCATCGGCCAATCGTGATGTGACCGGTTGGCAGGAGGAGGACACCGCTCCTGCGTCAGACGTCGGAGACCAGAGCCGTGATCCGCTGGATGACATCCGCAGACGACTGGAAGGCTTGCTGTGATCAACCCCTCTGAGGATCGGGGCCATCTCCTGACAGAACAGACCAACCCCCTCAGTTGTGACCTTGACCTGCTCAACACGCAGTCTCTGGTCGATCTGTTCATCAGTGAAGACGTGAAGCCCCAGCAGGCGGTGGCTGGTGCAGCCAATGCCATCGGCGAATCGGTGGAAGCCATCGCCTCACGCCTGATGAATGGGGGACGCCTTTTTTACGTCGGTGCGGGCACCTCAGGGCGACTCGGAGTGCTCGATGCTGCGGAATGTCCTCCGACATTCTGCAGTTCTCCAGATCTGGTTCAGGGAATCCTCGCGGGAGGGGCACCCGCATTGCTGCGTAGTTCGGAAGGTCTGGAAGACCAACGTGAAGCAGGCGCGGATGCGTTGAAGGAACGTGGTCTGCAGGCCGATGATGTGGTGATCGGAATCGCAGCTGGGGGCACCACCCCCTTCGTGCACGGTGCTCTGGACCACGCGCTTGCTGTCGGAGCACTCGGCATCGCGATGGCCTGTGTGCCGGCGGAGCAGGCTCCGATGCCCTGCAACATCGACATCCGCCTTCTGACTGGACCTGAGCTGCTGACGGGATCCACCCGGCTGAAGGCTGGTACCGCCACGAAGATGGCACTGAATGTCATCTCGACATCCGTGATGGTGCGTCTTGGCAAGGTGTATGGGAACCGGATGGTGGATGTGGCCGCCACCAACGGCAAGCTGGTGGATCGCTCACTCAGGATCCTGAGTGACCTGGCCGGTACCAGCAGGGATCAGGGTCTGAAACTGCTCGACGACGCAGGCGGTTCGGTCAAGCTGGCACTGCTGATGGCCGCCGCAGGGCTGAACCAGGAGGATGCGACCGGACTACTCCAGAACCATCGGCAGAATCTCCGGGCAGCACTTCAGGCCTGCGGAGCCACATTGCGGAGGTCCTGACCTCGGCGGCAGCCGTGCTCAACTGAATGCTCCCCAGTAAGGGGCTGTGAACAGATCCAGTGCCCGACGGGTGTCAGCAGGAACCAGGTCCGGCTGGGTCATCAAGGCATCGGCGAGGGCCGAATGGGCTGGTGAGGAGGGGCGCTCCTTGCGGAAGGCATCCATCACGGCGTGGAGGATCGGCCCCGTGGCGATCGCATTGGCCTGGAGATTGGCGATCACCATCTCCACACTCACCGCATCGTGATCCGTATGCCAGCAGTCGAAGTCCGTCACCATGCTGAGCGACGCGTAAGCGATTTCCGCCTCACGCGCCAGTCGAGCCTCGGTGTGGTTCGTCATGCCAATGACGTCACACCCCCAGCTTCGATAGAGCTCACTCTCGGCGCGTGTCGAGAAAGCGGGCCCCTCCATGCATAGATAGGTGCCACCCCTGTGCAGGGTGTGACCGGACGGGATCGCCGTCTCGGCGGCATCGGCAAGCAG
>JBGKDM010000080.1:0-2790 GCA_042954165.1 Synechococcus sp. | reverse complement strand
CGTGTGGTCTGGGTGTCTGTTGTGGTGATCGGCTCGCTGGTCGGTGATCGCGGTGTTGTCTGGGGTGTCGCTGACACCCTGAACGGGCTGATGGCCATTCCCAACCTCATTGCTTTGCTGCTTCTGTCCGGAACGGTGATTCGCCTTACCCGCGAGTATCACTTTCCGAAAAGCCTCTGAGTCATCAGTACCCCTGCCGGGCTGATGGAACGGCTGAGACAATCTCAACCCAAAGAAAAAGCCTCCACCAACGTGGAGGCTTTTTGATGCTGATGAAGGATCGAAGAAAGGCTGCTGGGCCCAGGCTCAAGCGGCGTCAGGCAACGGGCTGACCGTCTTGAGCTTCTCGTTGAGCTGGCTGGCCATCGACTGACGCCCCACGGCCAGCACCTTGAGGGTGTCTTCATGCATCCGGAGCTGCGCATCAGCAACCTGCATCCCCCTGACCAGTTCCTTGAGATCATCAGGAAGGGTGTTGAGGTCGTACCGCTTTCCCTCAAAGGTGAGAACGGGATTCTGACCCTGTCCCGGAGCCGAACTGGTCATGGTTGATCAACAATTTCACAGGTCAATGTAGTGATCTGCTGGCTGATTTCCATGCCTTCGGGGTCGGTTGTCGCCGCTGGTTACCTGTCTGTCGGATGCAGACGGATGAACTGACGCTCACAGAGTTCCCGGTACCGACCGTTGCTGGCCATCAGCTGGTCATGGGTGCCCTGTTCACTGATGCGACCGCCATCGAGCACCACGATCAGATCCGCTTCCTGCACCGTGGCCAGGCGATGGGCAATCACGAGCACCGTGCGCCCTCGCATCGCCTGGCGCAGTCCAAGCTGCACGGCTGCTTCCGCTTCCGCGTCGAGGGCACTGGTGGCCTCATCGAGCAGCAGAACCGCAGGATTTCCCAGCACGGCCCGGGCGATGGCGATGCGCTGAAGTTGTCCTCCGGACACGTTGCTGCCCCGTTCCTCCAGCTGTGTGTCGTAGCCGTTCGGCAGCGCCATGATGAAGTCATGGGCGTTGGCCAGCCGGGCCGCCTCGATCAGCTGATTGTGGGTGGAAGAACGGCCGAAGCGGATCGCATCAGCGATGGTGCCGGAGAACACCGTGGTGCGCTGAGGGACCAGGGCCATCTGCTGCCTCAGCTCCCGCGCTTTCACCTGGGACAGGTTCTTGCCATCGAGCTCGATCAGGCCTGCCTGGGCGGTGTTGAAGCGCAGCAACAGGGAAAAGAGCGTGCTTTTGCCAGCGCCTGAGGGACCCACGAGCGCAACGACCTGGCCGGCTCGAATCGTGAGATTGATGCCCTTGAGCACAGGAGCACCACCGCCGTAGGCGAAGGTCACGTCTGTGAGGTTGAGGTGTCCCTCGGGCCGTCCGATCGGCTGAGCTGGAGAAGGATCGAGAGCCTCCCGCGGCTCCTTCTCGATCTGACGAAGCCGACGCAACGACGCCTGGCCCTGCTGGAATTCGTTGAAATTGTTGGTGACGTGGGCGATCGGGTCGATCAGCACCACCAGACCGGTGAGGTAGCTGCTCAGGCCTGCGATGGTGAGGTCGTTGCTCTGGATCCTCCAGGCCGCAAGGCCGAGCACGGAAAAGAGCCCCACCACCTCGATCATCCCCACCACGGGATGCTGCAGGGCAACCAGGTTGTACGAGCGGTGCCGGGCCTGGCGATGCTGGTCGATCTCGTCTTCAAAGCGCCCCTGCAACCAGGGTTCCGCCGCAAAGGCCCTTACGAGCGGCAACCCTTCGATGGCTTCACCGAGCAACCCTGCCAGCTCGCTGACCTTTTTCTGACTCTGTTCGGTGGCCGCCATCACCCGGGCACCAAAAAGACTGATCAGCCAGACGATCAGGGGTGCCAGCAGGAGAATGGCTGCAGTGAGCTTCCAGTCAAGCCAGAGCATGTAGCCGAGCACCGCCACCAGCTGCAGCACGCTGGGGAGGGTGTCATGCACCGTCTTGTAAAGCACTTCGCTCACCCGATCGGCATCCTCGGTGAGCCGGTAGGTGAGGTCCCCCGCCGATAATTTCTCAAGGGCGCCGAGCTCAACGGTCTGCAGACGACTGAACAGATCGCTGCGCAGGGTCTGGCTCACCTGAAGGGCAGGGCCGGCCAGCAAGGAGTCCTGACCGAACTGGGCCAGCTTCTGGACGGCGAAGATCAGCACCCCCTGGGCGATCAGAGCGAGCACGCGTCCGAGGTTTCTGGAACCAAGCGCAGGGAACAGGTCACCGGCGAGGTTGAGGAGCAGCAGAAAACTGCTCACGTACACGACCATGCAGACCAGCCCCAGACTCAGCTGGCGCAGATGGGGACGCAGCAGGGGGAGCAGCCTGCGGAACCCCGCCTCGGATGGTTTCAGCATCGCGTCACACTATCAATGGTGTTCTTTCCCCCCTCAGACCGATGCGGCTTGATCAATTCCTCAAGTGGCAAGGCTGGGTGGCCACCGGTGGTGAGGCCAAGATGCGGATTCAGGCCGGTGAGGTTGCCGTGAATTCCGCGGTGGAAACCCGACGGGGTCGCCAGCTTCAGCCCGGCGACTGTGTGTCCCTCGGCCCCGACAGTGCGGCGGTCGGTGAAATCGAGCAGAGCTGAGACCGGATCTCCCGCATTGGAACGTAAGTTGGCTGCTGCTGACTGTCCGAGGACTCGAGCGTGCGCAAACCGGTGATCGCTGGCAACTGGAAGATGCACATGACCTGTGCCCAGTCCAGGGAATGGATGGCCGCGTTTCTGCCGCAGGTTGCGACCACGCCCGATGACCGTCATCTGGTGGT